>CAXTPN010000047.1:11046-14496 GCA_964246125.1 uncultured Acidobacteriaceae bacterium | reverse complement strand
CCCCCAGAAAAACCCCTTCGATCGCCGACCCATGCAGCCCCGTAGCCGCCAGCGCCCCCACCAACCCGCCGAAGCAAACCCTTGCAAACAAAGGGAATAGTGCCGTCCGATTGGGCACAAACGGCAGCTTGTCCCCAATCAACTCCCCTACCGCCAGCACCACAAAAACAATCACCGTAACCGGCCTCGCAGCCCACTCCCCCCACGTCCCATCCACCATCAATTGCCCACGATATGCGAACCAGCAAAGCACCGCCATCGGCGTCATCGAGCGCAAACCCGTCATCCCGCCCAGCACCGGAATCGCCACCAGCCAAGCCATCATCGCCATCGCCATCGTCTCGTCCTCGTCCCGGCTAAACCCTTTGCAATCTAAGCCCGCAGATACTCATACAACGGAAATTGTTCAGCCATCTCCCCCACCTGCCAACGAATCTTCGCTAAATACCCCGGATCCCCTCGATGCTCCAGCGCATCCACGATCCACCCAGCAATAACGCGCATCTCCGCCTCTTTCATGCCCCGCGTAGTCAACGCCGGCGTGCCGATTCGTATGCCGCTGGGCTTCATCGGCGGGTTCGTATCATAAGGAATCGCATTTTTATTGACGGTGATACCGGCCACACCCAGCGCATGCTCGGCCTCGGATCCGAAGATCCCCTTCGCGAACACATCGATCAGGACCAGGTGTGTATCGGTTCCTCCGGAGATGATGCGAAACCCTTTGCTTGCAATCACTTCAGCTAACACCTTGGCGTTGGTCACCGTTTGAGTCGCATATAGTACGAACTCCGGCTCAAGCGCCTCGCGAAACGCAACTGCTTTGGCTGCTATGACATGCATCAGCGGCCCACCCTGCTGGCCGGGGAAGACGCTGCGGTCAATGCCAGCGGCAAACTCCTGTTGGCACAAGATCATACCGGCTCTGGGCCCGCGAAGCGTCTTGTGCGTGGTGGTGGTCACAACGTGTGCGTGCGGAATAGGCGATGGATGCGCGCCGCCGGCGACAAGCCCTGCAAAATGGGCCATGTCCACAAGAAAATATGCTCCTACTTTATCTGCAATAGCACGCATTCGAACGAAGTCGAACCGGCGGGGGTAGGCGCTGCCGCCGCCAATGATCATCTTCGGACGCTCGCGCTGTGCTTGCTGCTCGAGCTGATCGTAGTCCACCACCTCGGTGTCTTTGCGGACCTGATAGCCGGACACCTTGTAGAGTTTGCCTGAAAAATTCAGCTTATGTCCGTGCGTAAGATGACCACCATGGGCCAGGTCAAGACCAAGGATGGTATCGCCAGGAGTGAGCAGCGTCATGAAGGACGCAGCGTTGGCTTGCGATCCGGAGTGAGGCTGCACATTGACGTGATCGGCACCAAAGAGGCGTTTGGCGCGGTCTCGGGCGACGTTTTCGACCACATCGGCATACTCGCAGCCACCATAGTAGCGCTTGCCTGGATAGCCTTCAGCGTATTTGTTGGTGAAGACAGTTCCAGCAGCTTCCAGCACGGCGCGGCTGACGAAGTTCTCTGAAGCGATCATCTCCAGGCCCTCGTGCTGGCGGAGAACCTCGTTTCTGATCTGCGCAGCAATTTCTGGATCTGCGGCTGCGAGTGTTTCGTTGAGGTCAATCGGCATGACCATCATCTTATGCCAGCGAACGCATGCACGCAGCAAACAATGGCTGTCCTGCTCAAGTTGTGAAAGCGAGCTCTTTAAAGGCGTCGTGGATGAACTTACCCAAGTACCAT
Organism: uncultured Acidobacteriaceae bacterium; assembly: GCA_964246125.1. Lineage (GTDB taxonomy): Bacteria > Acidobacteriota > Terriglobia > Terriglobales > Acidobacteriaceae > Edaphobacter. Next base: position 12,748 of record CAXTPN010000047.1, on the reverse strand, counting down.
GCGTCAAGATATTTGAAAGGGGTTTCGCCTGTGGTGTAATGGCCGCAGGGCAGCACACGGGAGATGTAATTAATCCGGTACTCGTCGAAGCTTTCGAGTACCTGAACGGAAAACTCCTGAAGAAAAGTGAGGTCGTAGGCTGCATGTATCACTAAGACCTGCTTAGAGTTAGCGGCGAAGCGATCCATGTAGGCCATAGGACTGATACCGCGGAAAACCTCGCGAATTGAGTTCTGAGTGAGGCCGGCGTGTTCGAAGGCTTCGCGAACGTGGCGCGTGCTTTGGCCGGTCCAGACGACATCGCCAAACCATGTGGATGCATGGTTGAATGCACAGACCTTGAGCCTAAGCTCATGTGCGGCGGCGATGAAGGCATAGCAGGAGCCGAGGCTTGTTCCTAAGATGCCAAATTGTTCATATCCTTGACTTTGCAGCCAGTCTATACACGATCGGATGTCGACGACTGCTTGCCGGCATGCTGAAATGGTCCGACCAATATTGGCGGAGACTGCGTAGTCGGACCGCTCCAACTCGTTGGGACGGCGGATGTCATGATAGGGCTTGGAAAGGCGCAAGCAGCTGATTCCAAAGCGATTGAACAGTGTGCAAAGGGCGTTGTGCGAGAAGGCGTCGGCGTTCCACTGGGGCATGACAATCATGGCTTGACGAGGTTTGCCGAAGCGCCGGAACTTCTCCTGTTGAGCAGTGCTAGCCGGGAACCAACGGGCATTGACCTGATCGTTTTCCGGGTATGGCGTCGAGACAGGCGAAGTAAAGCGCAGAAACTGTGCGTCTTTGAGCTCGCCGGTAGCTGCCTTTTGCTTGAGTTCCGTGTCCTGGGCGAGTGTTTCCGGGCGTCTGTTGGTGGGGAAGAGCTGTGGTGCGCGCGACTCGAGGCGGAAATCGGTGGGAGTGTTATAGGCGAAGAATTCGGTTGAGTTTTGGGCGATGTGGGCGCTTAGTTCGGTCATACGCTCCAGATCGTTTGTTCCAGAAGGGGACTGTTGAGGCGGGAGCCAGTCAAAACCCCATTCGAGGGGGCGGACGACGCGGTTCTTGTCGCGGGTCGTAAGGGCTAACTCCCACGCTGTCATCCACTTTCCGTAAAGCCGGAGGAGCATCATGCTAGTTTAGCAAGCGGCTTTTCGATGCAATTTTCGAGACGAACAAAAGGCGAAGTGTTGTTCAGTGTGTGGATTCGGTGGAAAACCTGTCTATTTGCCGCCATTTTAAGAGCTAACAGGTTGACTGATAGGGGTTTACGACAAATGCGGTAATCTTGAAAAACACTTCTTGACAGTGCAGTTCTGGGACGCTATAACCGTCAAACTTCCTGATATAGCAGGGTGCCGCACGAGCGATGGGAAAGGTGGGAGGACGTTCCCCTAAAGGCTCGGTAAGAGGTGCATGCGACGGGAGGGGAAGGTGCTGACTGCTCCCCAGGACAGGCGCCGACGATGCTTACAAAGCGGTGTGCCAGTGGCGCAAGCAGATCCGAACGAGACGATCTGTGGCGATGTTGGAGCACTTCATAGCAACCTGAGCGAGCCCATCCGACCGCTGAACAAACACTGAGGCTCGACAGGGGTGAACCTTGCCTTTGGAGAACGAAATGAACGATTTGCGAATGGAATTGAAGGTATGCGAAGGGTGCGGAGCGCTTTGGGTTCGCGCCGGTTCCCAGGATGGCGTTTACTGCCGC
>CAXTPN010000047.1:0-11036 GCA_964246125.1 uncultured Acidobacteriaceae bacterium | reverse complement strand
TCGCAAGTGCGCGATGAATGGGGCACTTGGCTTGCTGAAGGCGTACACCCCACCTCAGGCGGTGAAGCTGCCTGAGATGGGGCACCCGGAGGTGGGGTCGCGACTTGGAACCGCAGGTCCCTCCGCTTCGCTGCGGGATGACAACCAAGTCAGGAACAGGCAACCACAACGACAGCTGCAAGCGCGGTACCTTCGCTGCGCTGTGGGATGACAACCAACAAGGGCCGCAGAGCCACAACGGAAGAGGAGAACTATGTCGTTTACGAGTGTTTTGCAGTCGATTGGCAAGGATTTTGCCAAGGGGCTGAAGTTTGCGGTGACGTATGCGGTTCCCGCGGAGAAGCTGACGGCGCTGCTGTTTCCTTCGTCGGCGCCCGCGCTGGCGGGGGTGGTGAGCGCGACGACGCTGATCCAGAACGCGGTGCTGGCGGTGGAGCAGAAGTACGCGGCCAGCGGGGTGCAGAGCGGCACTGGAACGCAGAAGCTGGCGGAGGTGGTGACGCTGGCGGGGGATGCGGTGGCGAGCCTGCTGTCGAAGTCCGGGATGACGGTGACGCCGGACTATATCGAGAAGCTGGTGAGCGCGGTGGTGGCGATTCTGAACGTGCAGCCGGTGACGGCGGCGGCGACCGCGGCTGCGGGGAAGTAAGCGAGGGGTGACAGGCATGGAGATGGAGATGGAAGTGGTGGATTCGGCAGGGTTCGAGCTGAAGGCGTCCGATGCGTTGGCGGAGCGTCTGGAGGCGGCGGCAGTGGCGCTGGAGGCGGCTGCGGTGCGTCTGGCAGGGCTGTCGGTGGAGGCTTCGCATGATGGGCTGGCGGAGCGTCTGGCGGAGGCGGAGGCTATGATCGCGGAGCTGAAGAGCTCGGCGGGGCGGAAGACTGCTTCGGTGGGGACGCTGGTGGCTAAGGAAGGCCCGGCGTATGAGAGCGGCGGTCTGGATGCGGCTTTGGGGAGCCTGAGCGTGGAGCAGCGGATCGCGGTGAAGGCGGGGTTGATGCGGGCTGGGCTGGTTTAGGCGGCGGTGGCGCATGCGGGCAGCTTGAGCTTGGGAGAGAAGGCATACCCCAGGGGCTAAAGCCCCCCGATCTTCTGGCATGCGTGAGAGACCCAAGGAGACCTGAAGCTGAAGCATCAGGCTACCAGCCTTGGGCTACCTAGAGGCTAGGACGAGAGGCGCAGGGAAACCGAGGGCTGATGCCTGGGTTTCTGGCATGGCGGGCTTTGACGGCACGGCTGATGGCCGTGCCCATAACGCAACTCGACACGCACGGATGAGGGCTGTGTGGCGGGTTGAAAGGTAGAAGGGGGCAACGAGATCGCGGAGGAGATCAAAGCACTCAACATTCGACGTTGGTTGAAGTTGCTTCGCCGAGAGAGGGAACTTGCCTGGACGACCATCAGCAAGATACGCGGCATCATGCTGCGCATCTACAAAGTGGGCATTCTGCGTGACTTAGTCGCCAAGAACCCCGTTGAACCCGTCGAGTCACCTTGCAAGACGAACTACCACGCCATCACCATCATTCCCCTGCAGACAAGAGCCATCCTGAAGGCCCTCTCCTGCCCTCCTCACCGCATCCTGGTATTCACCTGTGCAGCGACGGCGCTCCGCGCACCCGAGCTGCTGGCGCTTAGGTGGGCGGATATCCGGTTCGGAGAAGAGCGCATCCGGGTGTCAAAGCGATGGTCACGCGGCAAGGACGGCGCAAACAAGACGCAAGGTTGAGCCAATCGGGGTCTGTGGTTCTCCGCGGAAAACGCTGGTACGGATACTACCGACGCGAGGTTGTAGACCCCACAATCGAAACTGTCCGAGTCGTACGCGTCGCTGTTCGGCTCGGCCTTAAATCGCAGATGACGAAGCTCGCAGCACGTGAAGCGTTGCGAACTGAGATCGCCAAACAGACGGGCCAGATTGCAGGGGGCAGAGTCCTAAACGACGGTGCGGCGACCTTCGAGTGGTTTGTTCGGAACCGCTACTTGCCGCTACGTCAGGGCGACTGGCGGCCCGAGACGGCGAAGGAGAAGACGGCCCAGATCGAGATCGACCTCATCCAGAAGTTCGGCACAGAACCGCTGAAAGCGATTGACAAGTTCGCGCTGCAAACTCACGTGAATGACCTGGCCCGGCGCTACTCGCAGGATCGAGTCAAGCAGGCTCGCTCCTATCTCAAGTCCATCTTCGACGAAGCAATCGAACATGAGTTTCTGGTCAAAGATCCAACACGCAAGCTGAAGATTCCCAAGAATCTGAGGCCCAAGGACAAGCAGGTTCTGACGTGGGATCAGTTGCGAGCCATACTCGCAACCGCCGCCCGAAGAGACCGGCTCCTGCTCATGTTGGAGATGACTGACGCTCTCCGCCCCAGCGAACTCTTCGCGCTTCGCTGGTCATCCTTCGACGACGAAAACACGTTGTCGCTGACCGAAACCGTCTACCGCCGGCAGCTACGGCCGTTCGGGAAGACAGTGAAGAGCTTGGGCAAGGTTCATCTGCCGGACGGTCTGGCGGAAGACTTGCGGCAGTGGAAGCTGGAGTGCCCAGACGTGTCGCCAAAGGCATTCATCTTCCCGAACGCGGACGGCGGTCTCATAGACCCGGCGAACTACCGCAACCGAGTTCTCAAGCCTCTCGCCGAGGCGCTTGAACTCCCGAAGCTGACGTTCCAGGTCCTCCGCCGCACGATGGCGACCAGGGCACAGAGCATCGGTTCCGTGAAGGACATCCAGGCGCACTTGCGGCACTCGCGCGCGGACACCACCGCGAACGAGTACATGCAGGAACTCCCCGAGAGCGTGCAGCAAATGGTAGGGACGGTCTACGCCATGCTCAACACGACGACCACTCAGCAGCGCGTGATGTAAGCGAAAGCGCCTCACGAATTTGGTGCCAAAACTTAAGACTGGCACCAAATGGCACCAAGTCTCCTTGGGCCCTGCCGCTAAGTTGTTGATTTGTTGGTGGGCACAGCAGGATTCGAACCTACGACTTCCACCGTGTGAAGGTGGCACTCTACCGCTGAGTTATGCGCCCTGAAATTTGCACTTGCTCCTGTTGCATGCGAACGTTCGCGAGACTTCATCCGATTCGGCTAGACCGAATGGAGCCAAATAAAGCATATCATTTCACCTTACGCCCCGTACCCCTAAGCTTTGCTTGTCAGGTTTGCGAAATACTTGTGTAACTTGTAATCGCGGAGACGGTGTGATGGAGCGAAATGCCGCGTAGCCGCAAAGCCTGGACAGGTCATGCACGGCATTCCGCGAATATCCGTTCGTATGCGGCGCGTGCGTGATCGTAAGCAGCCTGGGCGGCGACAATCTCGTTCGCTCGCATGCGCGGAGCCTTTTGCTTCCAGCAGATATCTACCCCCTGCCTACACCAGATCGCGCTTTTGCGTGAGGCTCGAATGGGTCGGCTGGCGATCAGAACAGTCATGGGATTGGTGTGGGACGAAGGCAAAACCCTCATGCCGATCCAACTGCTCTCTGTCATGACAATTTCGAAGGCGACGGGATGCATGCCGCCGTCGGCCTCGATCTCTATCCGCTGAGTTGCAAACCCATTGACGATGAGTTCCACCGGCACCTTGCGGGACATGCCGACACGTGCTCGTTCGATGTGCCAATATGGCTGATCATAGGGGGACTTCCGCCTGATCTTCTCCGTTGCCGGCGTAACCTCCGGTTCCAGCCATGCACACACTTCCGCCGTTACCCTCAACCTGGCGGACGCTGGCAACCGCCAGTGTCGATCGGCACCTTGCGTGATTTCCCCGTGCAGCGTCATATTGAAAATATGGCTCCTGCCATCCCCAAAGTAGGAATCGCCGTGTTGAAGTCCGTTGGCCAGCCATGCGGCGTAACCTGTGTCGCCGGCCGGTGGCGAATCTAACTTCACATAGGACCTGCCGCCGCCCACACAGCGGTCGGTGATGCAGGGGAAGTCGGTCTCTCCGGCGAATTTTAGGTTGAAGCCGCAGTTGAGGACCTGATACCAGAGGTTGAGTTCGACAAAGGGCCACAAATCGCAGCCCGAGATGAAGTCCAGCATGCCCTCGTGGGTGACGTCGACGAGATACTCGTTCGCGCCGCAGCTGTCGAAGGGCGGTATGAGGTAGTTGGGCAGGTCTACGCTATCGACCACCATGCCATGGCCGGAGTGGGCGTATCCAACAATCGCTCCCTGCGATTTTGCCCACTTCATGATTGGCAGGTTCCAACTCGGCCAGTCGTCGGGCATTGTGGTTCCGGGATACTTCTGCTCTTTCAGCTTCAGCAGAACCAGATGGCCGCAGTGGCTGGATGGGAACCCGGAGACCTCAATGTCGTACCGCAGGATGGGCTCGCCGCTTGTGCTAGCTCGCAGTTCCTGCATGCCTGCGTGCGTGGGCATCGCTTCGGCGGCGAAGTCATGGACATGGCCGCTGAAGAACTGGCTTTGGTAAAGAAATCCGGGAGCCCAGGTAAGCACCGCGCCTACATCGAGCGCCTCGCCTTCTACCTGGCGCAACATCACTTCGGGTGTAACACCCTCTGAAGGGCTCTCATAATGCGAGCATCCGGCGGCATGGATGTGACTGTCGCCGGAGTAGTAGCCAAAGCGGCTGGGGAGCACCCAGCGCTTGAGTTCCAGCGACAGTGCGGCGGCGGCGCTGGATTCGTTCACGTCAAGTGTGGCGTGCTGAGGCAGGTACTCGGGTCCGCGGCTGCATTCGACCGAATATGAGCCGGGAGGAAGAGAGAGGACTTCGCTGTCTCCGCGGTAAATCTGGGGCTGAAACCATAAGTCGGGCAGCGCACGCTTGCTCTGTGGAGGGTAGATTCTACCTGCGTTGTCTCGGACAATGAGGGACACGGTCAGGGCGTTACCGCTCGTATCTCGGATACGCAGCTTAACGTTTTGCGAACGGGAGCATTGAAAGAGAATGGCAACTGTGCTGCGATAACCGAGATCCTGCACTCCCGCGCCGGTGACTGCTTCGAGCGAAGCCTCGCGCAGACCATGATCCCTGCTGTAAAGCTGCAGGATGCGGTACTCGATTGCAAGCCCAGACAAAGCAGGCTGGAGCGGCGGCTTATCCCAGCTGCCGATTGCGAGCCACCGTCTCTGCGCTTCCACCACATCGACCGCGCCAATGGTAAAGTCATGCACGCTGTCTGTCTCATTGCCGGAGGGCCTGCCCATGGGCCCTCCTTGAGGGGAGCGGATTTGCAGGATAGAGGTGTCCTTCGCCTGATTGTTTACTCGGATAAGGAAGGTGCGCCAGCCGTGCTCTATCAGCTGCGGTTTGGCGGCGCCACGAGTTACACTTACCCGGCTCTCGGGATTAATATCAACGTTCAAAAGCACGCGCGGGGCGAGCATGGCTTCAAGCCGGCCAACTGTTGCTGGGTTTAGCGGCTGAGACAAGATGGCTTTGATCGAAGTAGATTCGGCCGGCGGCAAAGCCTCGCCGATCGAGTCCAATGCGATCAGAAGCCGCTCGATCTGAGATGCGAAGGGCTGCGCGAGGTCCCGCCAATCGGTCGAGAGCGCAAACAGTCGAGGGTTCAGCGGCACAAGCTGCCAGGCCGCGCCCATCAGCAGAGTCTGTTGAAACGTGCGGCGGTTCAGTTCCATCCACTTCACCCCACCCAAGGATACGACGGCTCGATGCAACCACGGCTGCCGTTATCTGTGACTAGACTTCGAGCAAAGAGACTTCACGCAGTTCCGCTTTGCCGCCCGCCGATGCGCGTATGAGCAGCGTCTTCAACTCCCACGGCCGCATAGGTATGGATTGATCCAAACCGAGGATGGAACTCCTTACCGATGCGGTCGCCGCGTTGCCGGAGCGCTCCTGGAGGCGGACGATTGTGCCGCCGGTACCGTCCTCCGTGCGCTTAATAGCGAGTACCCAGACCGTCGACGGCGAGACTTCGAGGAAAGATTGTTCCCAAGGCCCGGGTCCGTCGTGCGCGGAGTCGACGACGTACTCGGCGGGAGTTTGCAATTCTTCGGCGCGGCGGTCCAACGCCATGTGCTCGTGGGTGCCTTTTGCGGCTATTAGCCAGAAGCGACGCTCCTGCCGACCCTGATCCTGCCAGGCGTTGGTGTCGAAGTATGTGGTGGGCGCCGGCTGGTGGCGCGCGAAGGGGGCGGAACGAATCAGGACCGTGCGAAACAGTCCATGAAGGCAATCGTAGCTATAACTTGAATTGTTGAGGATAGCGACCGTGTAGTCGGAGTTGGCAACGCGGCCCTGGACGGCGGCCCAATCCTGGTATGGCTCTTCTTCGCCGTTGGTTGTGCGCTCCAATACCTCGCCGGGGACCTTGGCGAAGAGCCGCGGCTGCACGAGCGTGGTGGGGATTTCGAGCTTCAATATTTGCTCATGCTCGCGCCAGTCGATGACGAAGCGTAGCTCGACTGCATCGATCCCGGCGAACTCCGCGATGTCGAGAATGATTTCGGAATTGAGCCAGGTGGCACGATGCCGAGTGACGCGCGTGACCGGACCGGTCTCGACAACAGCTGCCGAGACCAGCATAGGCCTTCCCATCTCCTGCCGGAACTGACGCACGTCGTGCGACCAGGTGTCGCTGGTATCGCTGAGAGCTACGAGGCCGATGGGGCTTGCAAGCAGCTCGGTTCCGTCCTCCGCCTTCAGCGAGGAGATTCCAAAGCCGGTCTGCGAGATGCCGCAGAATGTCGAATAGGGCTTTGCGGGCGGCGGGGGCCCATGGCCGAGTTCAAAGACCTTGTAGCCGCACGCTGGCAAGTCGACCCATGCGCTCAGACGCGGCATGCCGGCGGTCATACTGTCGGGCGGGCGGAACTGGACGGGAAGCTGGGTACCATCCTTCGCTTGCAGGTTGGTGATCAAGCCGTGGTTGTCAGGGTCTTTTTCGATATGGAATTCGACCAGTGCGGTGCGTTCCCAGGGGAGCGGATTGAAGAGGAAGACCGCGCTCTCTTTTACGCTGCTCAGGTCCACTCGCTTTGCCATGGTTTCGAGGGCTTCGACCTTGGTGGTCTGTGCGATCTCGCAGGCATAGCCCAGGCTGTCGCGCAGGTCCTGGTAGTCCGCGTACAAGGCAGTGCCCGCGAGCAGGTCGTGAAACTGGCAGAAGAGGAGCTTCCACCATGATTCCGCGAAGTCGGACTCGCGATAGGCGTGATTGGCAGAAAGGTTTGCGATCAGCGAGATGGCTTCGCTCTCCACCAGCGCACGTTCTGCCCTGCGGTTTAGAAATTTTCCTTCGCCGAAGGCCGAGTAGCAGCCCCGCGCATGGTGTTGCAACTCGGTTTTCACGACCGGCAGCGATGAGAACGACGGCGATGCAGACACAGCGGCAAAGAATTGCTGCAACGTGCTCCAGCGGAGTTCCGGCAAGGTGCTGTCGCGCTGCATGGCTACGATCTCCCGCACCTGCTCCGCAGTGACCGCTCCGCCGTGGTCGCCGACGCCGAGGAAGAACGCGCCGTGGTCCATTCCGGGCGCGAAGACATGGTCGACCGCCGCGTGGATTGCCTTGGCCTTGCCGTCGTACTCCTTCCAGATGCGCAGGGTGAGCAGCCGCGATCCGTCGGCGCCTTCCCACCAGAACAGCAGGGGAAGATTCATCTCATGCTCCTGCGGACGCATGAAGACGTAGGCGTCGTAGCCGGCGTGCTTGAGGATGGTGGGAAGACCCGCGGCATGTCCGAAAGAATCCGGGTTGAACCCGATCCTGACATCGACGCCGAGTGCCTTCCGGCAGTAACGTTTGCCGTAGAGGGCATGGCGCACAAAGCTCTCGGTGGCTGGGATGTTACAGTCGGGCTCGACCGGCCATGCCCCCACTACCTCCCAGCGGCCTTCCTGAACGCGCCGGCGAACCTCGGCGAACATCTTTGGGTCGGCGCGTTCGACCCAGCGATAATGCATGGACGAAGAATGGCTGTAGCAGAAGCCGGGGTTTTCATTCATGCGGTTGAGGGCACTGCGAAACGTGTTCAGGGCAGTGTCGGCGCCATCGCGCCAAGGCCACAGCCAAGCCGCGTCGATGTGCGAGTGGCCGATGATGTGCAACACCTTGCGGCCGCTGCCGGGCTGAGTTGCGACCGCTCCGGAGAAGGCGGAACGGGCGGCGAGCAGGCCTGCCGTCGCCGTTCCCTGCAGCAGAAAGTTTCTCCGGGAGAAGCTGGTTTCTTTCGTCTTCATGCGACCCATCCCTGATGCAACTGGTCTGCGATACTCGTGTCTGCATGGCGTGACAAGCCTTCCAACGCTGCGCACAAAGCGGCAACGTCTCCGATCTGTTCGCCAAGCGCGGCGGGTACGATGCGGCATGCTTTAGCGGAGTTCTCCAGGGCTTCGCGCGCGACGACCTCTCGCGCGGGCCGCAGAAGATCGTCTCCGAAGCGGAGGGCGAGACCTCCCAAGATAATGCATTCGGGGTTTAGGACGTCGATCAGAATGGACATCACTTCGCCGAGTTTGTCGCCCACTGTTCTCACCACGGCTTTTGCGACGGGGTCTCCCGCGCGGGCTGCGTCTCCCACTTGGCGGGCTGTAATCACGTCGGAAACTTCACCTCCGACCGCGAGCGCCGTGTGCTCTCCACGCGCGAGCGCGTCCAATGCGTACATGCGGGCGATCTGGGCCATTCCGCCTCCGCTGGCCCATCCCTCCGCCGACCCTGTTTTGCCGTGTCCTTCGGGGCCTGACTCGCTCAGGCGAACATGGCCGATCTCGCCCGCCGATTGGGAAGCCCCTCGCCGCAGGCGGCCATCCAGGATCAGTCCTGCTCCCAATCCCGTACCCAAGGTCAGGAAGACGAGATTGTCGACTCCACGCCCGGCGCCAAACCGTGCCTCCGCCAGCGCTCCGGCATTGGCGTCATTCTCCAGGTAACACGGCACTCCGAATTCGTTTTCCAGCAATTGGCAGATGGGGACTGCATTCCACGTTTGTAGATTGGGGGGGCTTTGGATCACGCCATGTACCGAATCCAGAGGACCGCCGCAGCTGATTCCTATGGCGCGCAAGTCCGCTCCAGCCACCCCTTGCCTCGACAGCATCTTCTTGAGGATTGCAAAGATACGCTCGATCGCTAGCTCTGGTCCTCGCCCCTGCTCTGTTGGAAACTCTTCACGGCTTACGGCGTGGGGAGGCTCCAGAGAGAGAGAGACTGCACACTTTGTTCCGCCGATGTCGATTCCCGCGAGCACTCGATTGGACACGGCGTCGCCAACTCCACTTCCGCAATTCACTCAAGAGTACGGTATCAGGCTGACGATTCTTGAGAGGCTCGGATATCGTTACCCGGACATTAGCCTGTGCTGCTGAACCTTGTCAAGGAATGGTCTGCCGATACGCAGATTAGATTTCCACGATGACGGGCTTCGGAGGCGCGGGAGCAATGGCTAGTAGAAGAGTGCTGCTAGCATCTTTGTATGTTGGAGTGGATGCTGATACGGGGAGTGATGGTGGCCTTCTTTATTCTGGCCAACAGCTTCTTTGTGGCGGCGGAGTTTGCGCTGGTAAGCATACGCGAGACGCGGGTGCAGCAGCTAATCGCGCATGGACGGCCTGGCGCGAGGACGGTGCTGCAACTGAAACACTCGATGGATGATTTTCTGCCTGCGGTGCAGTTTGGGGTGACCCTGGCGGCTCTGGCGCTGGGGTGGGTCGGGGAGCCGGCCGTGGCCGCGATCATACTGCGTGTGGCGTCTCGGATGCTGGGCGCGCTGCCGGCTCATGCAGTGGCTTACAGCAATGCCGCCGCGATTGCGCTGGCGTTTGCGACTATCACTTACTTCGAGGTGCTGCTGGGGGAGTTGGTGCCGAAGTCTCTGGCGCTACAGCGTTCGGAACGGATTGCGCTCGCGGTAGCAGGGCCAATGGACGTTTTCATGCGCATGACGCGGCCGGCGGTGAAGCTGATGAACGCGTCGGCTACGCTGGTTCTGCGGCTGTTTCGGGCTCCGCTCCAGGGGGAGGGTGCCGTGCATTCGCCGGAGGAACTGAAGCTGATTGCGACGGCTACGCGGCGGATGGGCCTGCTGCCGGGTTTTCAGGAAGAGATCATCCATCGGGCAATCGAGTTGAGCCATGTAGTGGTACGGGAGATCATGACGCCACGGGGTAACATATTTTCGCTGCCCGCGAATATGCCTCTGGAACAGGCAAGCGCGAAGATCGTGGATGAGCAGCATACGCGGGTGCCGGTCTTCGATGCGGCGCGGGGGCCCGAACACATTATTGGGATCGTGCATTCAAAAGATGTCGCGCGGTTGATGCACTTTCGCGCGACCGCGCTAGGTCTGGGAGCGAGGGGCGAGAGCGGGCTCACGCTGCGCGGAGTGATGCGCGAGGTTCTATTTGTGCCGGAAACGAAGCTTGCTGTGGATCTGCTGCAGGAGTTTCAGGAGCGGCGACGGCATATCGCAATTGTGGTGGACGAGTTCGGGTCTACGGTCGGGCTGGTGACTGCGGAAGATGCGCTGGAACAGATTGTCGGCGAGTTGGAGGATGAGTTCGATGTGGGACCTCGGGCGGCTATTACAAGCTCGACCGGGGTGGTGACGATCGATGGGAGTACGACGCTGCGCGATCTGACGACCAGCCTTGGTTGGCCGTTCCCGAAGCAGCCGGGCGTGGAGACGCTGGCGGGCTTTTTGCTGGGAAAGTTGGGACATATCCCGTCAGTAGGGGAGAGCGTGGTGCATGCCGGGAGGGAGTTTCGAGTGGTCGAAATGATGGGCCGGAGGGTCGGGCGGGTGCGTGTCGAAGATCGGGCGAATGGTCGTATCACGACTGAAGATGACGGCCTGAAGGCGGCGAGTTGAGGGCTGGTTTGGCATTTGCGGGTCGAAGGCTGCTGCTGACGCTTCCCGTGCTTTGGTTGGTGTTGTCGGTTGTGTTCGTGCTGATCCACCTGGTGCCGGGGGATCCGATCGTGCAGATGCTTGGGGAGGGGGCAACGGCAGCAGATGTGAGCGCACTGCGGCACGCTTATGGGCTGGATGCACCGCTGACGGTGCAGTATGGGAGGTATCTGA
>CAXTPN010000046.1:0-14639 GCA_964246125.1 uncultured Acidobacteriaceae bacterium | reverse complement strand
GCGCACAAATTGGAGGCGCTGGGCTACGGATCGAGCGCGATGGAAAGAGCTCCGGCTCCTCGGAATTTTCAAAAGCCTGAAAGAGAAGTTCTCACGACGGACAGAAATCATCGAGGCGGAAGCACAACGCCTGGGCGTCACGAATGAGAAATTCAAAGGAGAGCTTGGACGCCGTACCCGTGAGAAGAAAGACGCCGTACCCGTGAGAAGAAAGACGCCGCGCCCAAATCCGTTTCGGAGCTGCGTCGGCTCTGGGACTCACGGCTCACGGATGCGGAACGCCAGTCGATAGTCGATGCCCGCAAGGGGCAGGAAGGAACATCACCCACTGCAAAGGGCGGTGGACCATACGCGGGAAACACGGCGGGGGTACTGGGGAAGGGCAAAGATCGCCTCAATAACGGCTCTGTGTAAGACGTAAAGTGGTTTACAAGGCAGGGGGACATAAAGCTCGCTGACGGATTCGTGGTTCCGAAGGATTATGGCGGTATTGCGCATGGGGTATGTCGTCACGTCCCACGCCAGTCAGGGAAAGACCGTGGATGCGGTCCTGCTTGCCGTGGGGCAGGAATCCTTTGCGGCGGCGAACAAAGAACAGTTTTATGTGAGTGTGAGCCGTGGCCGTGAGGCGGTGCGCCTCTACACCGATGACAAAGCGGCGATGCTCGAGGCTGTGAAGGGAAGCGGTGCCCGGCTGTCGGCGTCCGAACTGATGGGCAATCCGCAGCCCAAATCCAGCCGCGCGTGCCCGTTATGCAGCGGCTCTTCAGAGTTCAGCAGATACAGAGGACATTCCGCGCCGTGCATGAGCGCGTAGCGGCGTCCTGGATCAAACCGAACCAAAAGGAGGTGTCGTTACATGCCAGAAGCGAGCGCTAAGAGATAGACGATTGTACAGGCGTAGTTTTCTTTGCAAGGCAAGTGGAGTTGCAGTGAGCTCAATGGCTGGATTGGCCCTCGGCCGTCCATTGTCCGCGTTTGCGTCGCCCTTCACGCCCCCCTGCGGGGCCACGAGCCCGCAGGGTTTATCTGAATTACCTGAGTGGCGATCTCGACGGCTTGTTCGCGACCGTACATATGATTCTCTCGCCGAGCCTCGCCCTCCGATCAATCGTCGGCACGTCAGCTGGATCCCAGGCGGGTAAAGACCATAGTGCGCAGGATGCCGCAGACATAGCCAGCGAGATGCTCGCCAAGATGAGTACCAGCGGAAAAGTCAAAGTGCACGCTGGGGCCGGAGGTCGGCTCTCCACATCTGCAACTCCAATGCGCTCGCCAGGAACGCAGGCAATCACTTGACGAGGCCATGCGCACCGATTCACAGCTGCCACTCTTTGTGACCGTTGGAGGAGGACTCACCGAAGTGGCGAGCGCGCTCATGCCTGAACCATCGATCGCTCACCGCTTCACCTTAGTATCGATTGGCGGGGGCCGCCCTCTTCCCGAAGGAGCTAGCCGTGAGAATAATTTCGGTGTCGATCCGCTTGCAGCACAATGCGTCTTCAATGAGACGCACGTTCCGCTTTGGCAAGTACCAAGTGAGGTGTACCAAACTTGTGTAATCTCCGATACCGAATTGCAGGCACATGTGGCGCCCCGCGGTGAAATTGGAAAGTATCTCTATGGGAAACTGAACGGAATAAGCACGATGTTCAAGGCGTCTCTCAACAGGGCGAGACCTGGACTCTTGGAGACAGCCCATTGGTACTGCTTACCGCGCTAAACGATTGGGTCCAAGTTCAAGCAAATGGCCACACGGGCCCTTCGAGTACCGAGGACCGGCTCTAGTAGATATGACGAGATGTTTGCCCCGCGACTGGACGCCGATGGTGCAGCTCTCCCGCAGTCAAGTGGACGCCAAATTCGGCGCTACAGCAGCGTTGACACACGGCTCATGTTCCGCGACTTCTTCGCAAACCTCGAAATGAACTTCTCTCGCTGAGGAGATGCGAATTGTTTCCCCTGCAAACCAGGTGCCAGCTAAACAGGTTAGGTCCGGCACGAAGCTGTGACTTCCAAAGGAAGTCTCTTCGGTCGTCGCGACGTATACATGCCGACTTCTCAGGTCTAATCGCGTCGCCCAGTGCCTCGGCGATCTTGCAAGACTGTCCTCGAAGCTCTGCGCAAGTCGAAGGTGGAGGGCCGGAAACGTTCTGGTGACAGTGCCGGCAACAATCAAACACCGGTTCTTCGTAGTGCAGGCGGTCGCCCGCAATGTGGGCACGAGCCACAGCTAGAGCATCGATTGCCAGAATATGTCAGCACTTATGTACTCTGCTGGCGCAGAGCCGTTCGGCTAGCACCGCAGAGATTTGGCTGGGCTCAACTGCAACGAACCGGGGGACGTAAGCAGACAGTAAACCACCGTAATTTCAATAACTTGTAGTCTATGCCGCAGAAAAGTTTGTGGCAAATCCGCAAACGGCTGTTATCTTCCTCTCCCTAATCATGTACGCTCATGGCTTCCGGCAGCGACGGCGGATACTTAGGTATCTGGTCTGCCCACCTGGGCCCGAACAATGTGGAATGAACGTAAACACAGTACAAGTACCGCTCGGCTCGCCTCTAGCGACGACAGCGCTACAGCAGTCTACGCAACGAGAAGGTGACAGATTGCCGCTGCTCGAAGTCTCCAACCTCAACATCGCCTTTGGCGCAAGCATGGTGGTCCACGACCTCTCCTTCACCATCGCTCCCGGCGAAACTCTCGGCCTGGTCGGCGAATCCGGCTCGGGAAAGTCTGCCACCGCGCTGGCCCTTCTGCGCCTGCTGCCGCCCACCGCCCGCGTCTCCGGGTCCATCGCCTTCGCCGGCGAGCGCCTCGACCCACTGCCGAACGCCGCCATGCGCCGCCTCCGCGGCAGCTCCATCGCCATGATCTTCCAGGAGCCCATGACCGCGCTGAACCCCGCCATGCGCGTGGGCAACCAGATCGCTGAAGCCCTGCTCGCGCACCATCCCGCGCTCTCACACGCCGCCGTCAGCGAGAGAGTTCTTTCCGCCATGCACGAGGTCGGCCTGCCCGATCCGGAACGACGTCTGCGCGACTACCCGCACCAGTTCTCCGGCGGCCAGCGCCAGCGCATCCTCATCGCCATGGCCCTCATCAACCGCCCTCGCTTGGTCATCGCCGACGAGCCCACGACCGCGCTCGACGTCACCGTTCAGGCGCAGATCCTCGACCTGCTCCGCACGCTACGCGAAACGCACGCCCTATCGATGCTCTTCATCTCGCACGATCTCGCTGTCGTCAGCCAGATCGCCGGACGCATCGCCGTCATGCAGCACGGCCGCATCGTCGAGTGCGCGCCCGCCGCCGAACTCTTCCGCTCCCCCCAGCACCCTTATACCCGCAAGCTGCTCGCCAGCGCCCCCACCATGCACACAGATCGAACCAGGCCGCTGGCCACGGTGTCCTAAAGCAGCCATGCTGCGATAATCGTGGAAGCCACATGCGCGCTTTAATCCTCTCCGACATTCACGCTAATCTTCAAGCGCTCAACGCTGTCCTCGCCGCCGCCGCCCTTGGGTATGGGTACGACGAACTCTGGAATCTAGGCGACCTCGTCGGCTACGGCGGCAGCCCCAATCAGGTCATCGAGCGTATCCGGCCGCTCGAAACGCACGTCGTCCGCGGCAACCATGACCGCGTCTGCTGCGGACTGACCTCGCCTCTGGGATTCAACCCGGTCGCTCGCAGCGCCGCGCTCTGGACCCGCGCTGAATTGACTTCGGAGAACCTGGAATGGCTGAAGGCTATCCCCCAGGGACCCATTCAGCCGGCTCATCAGGGCATCGCGCTCGCCCACGGCTCGCCTCTCGATGAGGATCAGTACATCATGAATATGCGCGACGCCTGGGCGCCGCTGCAGCAGATGGCGACCCCCGTAACCTTCTTCGGCCACACCCATGTGCAGGGAGGCTTCTCGCAGAAGGAACATGACTGGCACGAGCTCAACCCCCAACAACATGGAACGAATGCGTCTGACGGCAACGCCTCACAGGATGAGGAATCCAGTAGTTGGTCTCTCGCGCTCGCGCCCGGCACTCGCCACCTGATCAATCCCGGCTCCGTCGGTCAACCGCGCGATCGCGACTGGCGCGCCGCGTTCGTCATCTTCGATACCGAAGCCTATGAAGTAACGTACTATCGCGTTCCCTACGACCTCGTCGCGGCACAACGGTCCATCCTCATGGCCGGGCTGCCTGAACGCCTAGCCGGACGCCTTCGCGAGGGCCGCTAGTCCCGCTGCTCCTCCAACTGCGTTCCCAACTCCTCCCACCGCGCCAGCAGTTCCCCATGTTCTCCCCGCAGCCGGTCCAGCTCTGCCGAGCCCTTCTGTTGCTCCTCCGCCGACGTAAACACCCCAAGCTTCTCCTCCGCCGCGGCAATCCGACGCTCCCATTCAGCAATCGCCTCCTCTGCGGCCGACACTTCATCCTCCAGCAGCTTCAGCTTGATGGGATTCAGTTTCTTCGCAGATACCTTTTTAGGCTCTGCCATCGAAATTGCAACTGGAACCGTTACAGATGCAGGGGGAGCAATAAAACTTGTAACCGAAGCTGTTACCTTTTCCGGACCGCCCTGTTTTCTCCACAGGTAGTCCTCGTAATTTCCAGGGTAGACGTGAACGCGTCGGTCCTCCACCTCGAAAACACGCGTTGCGAGCCCGTCGATAAAATAGCGATCGTGGCTTACGAAAAGAACAGTTCCAGAAAAGTTGCGAATGGCATCCAGCAGCACGTCTTTCGCGCGCAGATCGAGGTGATTCGTCGGCTCATCCAGCAGCAGCATGTTGGCCGGCGACACCAGCATCTTCGCCATCGCGTAGCGGTTGCGCTCTCCTCCGCTCAACACCCCAAGCGTCTTGAACACATCCTCGCCTGAAAACATAAAGCAGCCCAGTAGGCTCCGCAGCTCTACCACCGGCACCTTCGGCGCGATCCCCGCAATGTCGTCCAGCATCTTGGCCGAGCCATCCAGCACCTTATATTGATCCTGCGCGAAGTAGTCAGCAAGCACATTGTGCCCCAGCTTGATCTCCCCCGCAGTAGGTTCCTCCTGCCCGCTCAACATGCGGATCAGCGTCGATTTCCCCGCGCCGTTGGCCCCTACCAGTGCAATCCTGTCACCGCGATCGATCTGAAAGCTGACATCCTCCAGTACCCTCTTGATGCCGCCATCCGGCATCGGATAGTGCTTCGTCAGCCCCGTCACTTCAATGACGGTCCGTCCAGAAGCCGGCGGCTGCGGAATCGTAAAGTGGATCGTCGCCTCCTCCTCCGGCACCACGATCCGCTCGATCTTCTCCAGCTCCTTGATCCTCGACTGAACCTGCTTCGCCTTCGTCGCCTGGTAGCGAAAGCGATTGATGAACGCCTCAAGATCCTCGATCCGCTCTTTCTGGTTCTTGTACGCGTTCATCAGCTGCGTCTTGCGCTCTTCCTTCTGCGTCACGTACTTCTCATATCCGCCGTGATACACCTGCGCACGCTTGTTCCAAACCTCCATGATCTTCCCCACCGTCACATCCAGAAAATAGCGATCGTGCGAGATCAGCACAAACGCATTCTCATAATTCCGCAGGTAATCCTCAAGCCAGTTTCGCGTCTCGAGATCTAGGTGATTCGTAGGCTCGTCGAGCAGCAGCAGCGAAGGCTTTTCCAGCAGCAGCTTCGCCAGCGCGATCCGCATCTGCCAGCCGCCGCTGAACTCTTCCGTCCGCCGCTCCCAGTCCTCCTTCGAAAAGCCTAGCCCCCCCAGCACCGTCCCCACCTGCGAGTCCAACGTGTAGATATCATGCGTATGCAGCACATCCATAATCTGCGAGTAGCGATCCGCGGCCACGTCATATTCCGGCGACCCATGCGGCAGATCGCTCAGCTTCCCCGTCAGCTCCTCCGCTTCCGTCTCCATCCCACGCAGCTCGTCGAAGACACTCAGGCACTCCTCGAACACCGTCTTCCCCCGCATCGCCAACCCATCCTGCGGCAGATACCCCAGCGTCATGCCCTTCTGCCGGCTCACGGTCCCATAGTCCAGCGACTCCATCCCGCCCAATATCTTCAGCAGCGTGCTCTTGCCGGTACCGTTGCCTCCCACCAGCCCGGTCCGTTCGTCCGGCGTAATCAACCAGTTCACGTCCTCAAACAGCAGTTTCGTCCCGAACCTCTTGCCCGCGCCTGAGAGTTGTAGCATTCCCTTTATTTTCTCATCCGCCACTCACCCGCGCGGCCAAGCTTCTTCTGCGCCGCATGCGGGCCGCCCTTCTGCTAACTTGAATGTTTGGAGCCAAATCGCGAGGATGCCCGTTCAGCCACAACTTTTTCCCGAGCCACCCGAACCTCAACCCGCCGCGCATCCCGCGTCGCCGCCGCAAACGGCAGTGCCGCCCGTGGAACCCGCGCCGCTATGGCTGCAGCGGCTTTCGCTCTTCATCCTTGTCATCTTCTGCATCTATCTTGGCGTCATCGTCACCGTCCTGCCCTGGTGGAAGTCGGTTTGGGACCAGAACCCCGTCTTCGCCGCCTGGCCCCGCGTCGCCCATGTGCTGCGCATGGGACCCGTGCGCGGCATCATCTCCGGCCTCGGCCTGCTCGATATCTGGATCGGCATCTCCGAAGCAGTCCATTACCGCGACCACCGCAACTGAATCCTCCACTATGCCCGATCAACCCGTTCAGCCGGACTCCCTCTCCCGCGCGCCGCTCGCCTACGAAAACCACGACTTCATCGAGTCTCCCGACGGTCGTCTCATCCGCATCCTCTCCGAGTACCAGGAGCCCTTGGTGCGCTTCCGCCGCGAGCGCATCGCAGACACAGTCGTCTTCTTCGGCTCCGCACGCTTCCGCGCCCACGACGTCGCCAGCCAGCATCTGCAATTGCTGGAAAATACCGGCTCGGTTCAGCCTGCACCCTCTCAAGAGCAGCCTGCCAGCCCCGGCGAGATCGACTCCGGCGAGGCCTCCGCCCTCCAGCTCTCGCTCGCCAGCGCCGCCGTGGAGATGGCCGCATACTACGAAGACGCCCGCACCCTCGCGCGGCTTGTCTCCGCCTGGGCCAAGGCGCTGCCCGGACCGCGTCACCGCTTCGTCGTCACCTCCGGCGGCGGCCCCGGCATCATGGAAGCAGCCAACCG
This sequence comes from uncultured Acidobacteriaceae bacterium, assembly GCA_964246125.1. Lineage (GTDB taxonomy): Bacteria > Acidobacteriota > Terriglobia > Terriglobales > Acidobacteriaceae > Edaphobacter. The sequence goes on along the minus strand of CAXTPN010000046.1, from coordinate 7,500 downwards.
CGGCGCCCACGACGTCCGCGCCAAGACCATCGGCCTCAACATCAAGCTGCCCTTCGAACAAGCGCCCAACCCCTACATCACGCCCGAGCTCAACTTCGAGTTCAAATACTTCTTCATGCGCAAGTTCTGGTTCGCCTACCTCGCCAAGGCCCTCGTGGTCTTCCCCGGCGGCTTCGGCACTATCGACGAGATGTTCGAGATCCTCACCCTCGCCCAGACCAACAAGCTCTCGAACAAACTCACGGTCATCATCTATGGCTCCAGCTACTGGAATTCGGTCCTCAACTTCGAGCTGCTGGCCGCCAAGGGAGCCATCGCTCAGAAGGACCTCTCCCTTATCCAATACGCCGACACCCCCGAGCAAGCCTTCGAGCTTCTCAAAGCCGGCCTCGAGCCTCACCTCGACACCCCCGGTCGCGCCGACTCTGAGCCTCAGCGCGCCTTCGCCCCAGACACCCCCGCGCCCACCGTCGAGGACCTCCTCGGTCCCGACATCAACAAAACCCGCCCCTGAATCAGCACAAAGACTTCGCCTTTCCGGAGCTGCTCAAGCGATAGGCACGCTCGCCCACCCCGGCGCCTGACGTTACGACGCCCGCGCCCTCGGCCTGGGCAAACCACGATCGTAAGCCACAATCCGGTTTTTCCCGCAGCGCTTCGCCTCGTACATCGCCGCGTCGGCCTTGTCGATCAACTCGCTTCCGCTGCCGGTGCCGATACCCAGCGAAGCCGTCCCGAAGCTCGCCGTCACCGGCCCGCCCGGCCAGATCTCGTGCGCCATCGCGAAACGAAGCCTCTGAGCGAACTGGACCGCTCCCTCTTCCTCCGCGCCAGGTAGAATCGCCACAAACTCCTCGCCCCCAAACCGCGCCGTCAGGTCGGTTGTGCGCGCGGCTCGCCGCAATAGCTTGCCTATAAGAGTCAAGATCGCATCCCCCGCCGCATGCCCGAACTCATCGTTCCGTCGCTTGAAGTTGTCGATATCCAGCATGATGATCGACAGCGACCCGCCGCTGCGGCGCGCCATCTGGAACTCCCGCTCCAACCCCGCGTTCAGCGCCCACCGGTTCAGCACGCCTGTTAGCGCGTCCACCGTTGCCAGTCGCTCCAGCATGGCCTGCTGCTCCACCTCCTTCGTTACCTCCACTGAGACGCCCCCCAGCATCTTCTCCCCGCGTTCGTTCGTCCATGGAAACTTGTACGATTTCCAGTGGGACACGGTGCCTGTGCCCGGATCGACCGTCTGCTCAGAACGTTCCACCGGCCCCCGACAGCGATCGCATCCAGGTCCGCTTCGCGATATTGATCCGCCATCTCCGCCGGAAACAGGTCGTGTACACTCTTGCCCATCCACTCGTCGGCGCCTATCCCGAACTGCCGGGCCATGGTCGTGTTGTAATACACAAATCGTCCCTGGCCGTCCTTCATGAAGCTGAGAAACGGCGTGCTGTCCATGAACGTGCGAAAACGATCCTCGCTTGACCTCAGCACCGCCAGCAGTTGTTCCTTTTCTTCAAGCGCATTGCGCAGCCGTCTCTCCTGCAGCCGCTTCTCCATCCGCACCTTGACCTGCAGCGCAAGCACCTTCAGCGCGCTGCGTTGCGACGCCGACAACTGCCGCGGCACCGTATCCAGAACGCACAGCGTGCCCAGGTGCGCACCCGCCGGACCGGCCAAGGGCATGCCTGCGTAGAACCGTATATGCGGCTCCCCGGTTACCAGCGCATTGTTCCGGAAACGCTCGTCCCGGCTCGCATCCTCCACGACGAAAAGATCATCCTGCTGGATAGCGTGCGCGCAAAACGCAACGTCCCGCCCTGTCTCGGAAACATCCAATCCCAAAGTTGCCTTAAACCACTGCCGGTCCCGGTCGACCAGCGTGAACGCGCTCATCGGTGTGCCGCACACCTCTGCCGCCAGCTCCACCAGCTGGTCATACTCCACCTCGCGCGGAGAATCGAGCAATTCCAGTTCGCCCAATGAGGCCAGCCGCAGTTCTTCGTCTTCGGCTGGCTCCAGTTCGGATTGAAGATCCGTCATCATTCGTAAGAAAACCGCCCTAGGCCTCTCTGTTTCATCGGCAAACTCGCCCTCGAACATCAACCGCAACCACTTTGCCCGGCATCTCACACCTACAGGAGATACCCATGGAATATAGGCAGCTGGGCAGGTCGGGCTTGAAGGTCCCGGAGCTTTGCTTCGGAGCCGGAACCTTCGGCGCAAAGGGTGAGTTCTTTGAAGCCTGGTCCAAAACCACACAGGACGAAGCCGACCGCATGACCGGCATCTGCATGGACGCCGGGCTCAACTTCTTCGATACCGCCGACATCTACTCGAACGGCAGCAGCGAGACCGCGCTCGGCAAAGCGCTCGCCCACTATCATCGCGACAAGTTCCTCATCTCCACCAAGGCGACCTTCCGCTTCGGCGACGGCGCCAACGACGTAGGCTCCAGCCGCTACCATCTCATCCAGTCCCTCGAGCGCTCTCTCCAGCGCCTAGGCACCGATTACGTCGACGTCTACCACCTCCACGCCTTCGACGCCGCCACCCCGGTGGAAGAGACCCTCAACACCCTCGACAAGATGGTGCGCGAGGGCAAGGTCCGCTACATCGCCTGCTCCAACTTCTCCGGCTGGCACCTGATGAAGTCGCTGTCCGTCTCCGAGCGCTATGGCTGGGCCCGCTACGTCGGCCACCAGGTCTACTACTCTCTCGTAGGTCGCGACTATGAGTGGGAGCTCATGCCGCTCGCGCTCGATCAGGGCGTCGGCGCGCTGGTCTGGTCGCCGCTGGGCTGGGGCCGCCTCACAGGCAAGATCCGACGCGGAGCAGGTATTCCGGAACAATCCCGCCTCAACGAAAAGATGGTCCATGACGCCGGCCCCCAAGTCTCCATGGACCACCTCTACAACGTAGTCGACGCACTCGACGAGGTCGCCAAAGAAACCGAAAAAACCGTTCCGCAGATCGCCTTGAACTGGCTCCTGCAGCGCCCTACCGTCTCCACTCTCATCATCGGCGCGCGCAACGAGGATCAGCTTCGCGCCAATCTACGCGCCGTCGGATGGAAGCTCACCCCGGACCAGGTAGCAAAGCTCGATGCGGCCAGCGCTCTGCCCAAGGCCTATCCCTACTGGCACCAGGCGCAGTTCGGCGAGCGCAATCCGCCGCCGGTTTAATCACAACTAGACCGCACCCTCCGGGTTGATATAACCACGGATGAGAGGTTCAGTCCCTCCCACCAGAGAAGAGCTTTTCGGAAAGGATAAAGATGAAAGCAACACGTTTCGCAGCACCGATTCTCTCCCTCGCGCTGCTCTCCGGCGCGGGCATGGCCTTCGCCCAGTATGGAGGGCCCCCTCCTCCTCCACCCCCCGGCTATTACCCGCAAGGCGGCTGGGACGCTGCCCCGCAGGAGTTCCGCGACGCGCAGCGGCGCGGCTTCCACGATGGCATCGAAGGCGCCCGCAAGGATTTTGAAAACCATCGTCAACCGAACGTCAACAACCGTGACGAGTACCGCCATCCCAACTTCATCCCTGGGCCAGACCGCCGCGACTACAAGTACGGCTTCCGCCAGGGCTACGATGTAGCCGTCCGCCACATGTACGGCCCCGGCCCGCGCTAAGGCCCCATGCGAATCGCGATAGAGGATGCCCTTGAGCTAGCGGCATCCTCTATCTTCGTTAGCACTTAGTGCACCGCGGGCCCATCCGCCGCCGGCTTGATCTTCCCGATCAGCAGAACCAGCGGGATCATCAACGCGCAGAACACCGCTAGAAACGCCACAATATCCATATACGCCAGCATCGCCGACTGCCGATGCAGCTGGTTGTAGATGAACGCCTGCGCTGCCTGGATCCCGCCCGCGCCCTTTCCTCCGCCAAAGTCCAACCCGCCATTCGCGCCGCCATAAAACAGCGGCTTCAGACGGTTCACCTGCCCGGCAAACCCCGGACTGCTTGGAGTCAGATTGCGGATCATGTAAGCCTCATGACGCTGCGAGCCGCGCGTCAGCATCGTCGCGACAAACGCCGTGCCCACCGATCCGCCGATATTGCGCGCCAGGTTCGTCAGCCCCGCCACGTCGTTGTTCTCCGTCCGAGCCACCCCCGTATAGCTGATCGTGTTGATTGGAATGAACAGGAACGCAAGCCCCGACGCCTGGTACACCCGCACCCACATGATGTACTTGAAGCTCGAATCCAGCGACAGCGTACTCATCAGCACCATCGAGGTGGACAGCACAAAAAACCCGAAGCTGATCAGCCAGCGCGGGTCCGTCCTCCCGATCAGGAACCCAACTACCGGCATCATCACCATGATGCACACCCCACCGGGCGAGATCACAAACCCGGCCAGCTCCGCTGTATATCCCAGCAGCGTCTGCACAAACTGCGGGATCAGCACAGTCGTCCCATAGAGCGAAAATCCCAGCACGAACATCAACACAAACGGAATAGTGAACGTCTTCCGCTTGAACAAAGTCAGGTTCAGGATCGGCCGGTTCTTGACTCTCAGCTGGTATAGCTCCCAGAAGATCAGCGTCACCAGCGAAGCCGCGCACAGCACGAAGAAGAACACAATCACATGCGACCCGAACCAGTCGTCCTCCTGCCCTTTATCCAGCAGGAACTCCAGCGAGCCGAACCCCGTCGCCAGGAGGCCGAAGCCGAAATAATCCAGCTTCAGCCCGTGCTTCTTCGATTCCTTCACCTCGCGCTTGATGTGCGGCGGGTCTTCCACCAGCCGGTTGGTCAGAAACAGCGAGAGCAGCGCAATCGGCACATTGATGAAGAAGATCCAGCGCCAGTTGTAGTTATCCGTAATCCACCCGCCCAGCGAAGGCCCAATCGCCGGCGCGACCACCACCGCCAGGCCGTACAGCGCAAACGCCTGCCCGCGCTGCTTCGGCGTAAAGGTATCCGCCAGGATGGCCTGTTCCGAGGGTGCCAGCCCGCCCCCGCCCGCTCCCTGCAGCACCCGGAAGAAGACCAGGATCGACAGCGACGGCGCCAGCCCGCACAGCATGCTCGAAACGCCGAACAGCACCACGCAGATCATGTAAAACTTCTTGCGCCCGATGAACGTCGTCAGGTAGGCCGACGCCGGCAGAATCACGGCGTTCGACACCAGGTAGCTGGTCAGCACCCACGTCGCCTCATCCTGCGACGCGCCCAGCGAGCCCGCGATGTGCGGCAGCGCCACGTTGGCAATCGAGCTGTCCAGCACCTCCATGAACGTCGCCAGCGTCACCGTGATCGCAATCGCCCAGATGTTCGCCTTCGGACGCCACGCCGCGTCGGAACGATTCTCCGCCTGCGCAGTCCGCCGTTCTGTTTCAGTCTGCTCTGGTAAAGTCGCGGTTGCGGCTGCCATGGAGTACCGTTATGATCCTTTCCACTTTGATTCCTCGAACGCGCCCGGAGATTCAAGAACCACGCCCGGCATCCCCTCCCCGCGAAACGCGTTTTTCCTCTAGCATCGGGTGAGGCAGGAGAGAAGAATGCATCCCGATTCGGAAAAATTGATGGCTCTGCAAGGATACGACCTCGAAGCCAAACGGCTGCGCGAGGAGATGATCGCACTTCCAAAGCTGGTCTCCCAATTGGATACCAAAGCAAAAGCGACCGTCGGCCAGCGCGCCGTCGTCCTGGACCTCATCGCGAAGGAAGAGTCCCTCCGCCGCCGCCACGAGTCCGACATCAAGGATCACCAGGGCAAAATCGCGAAGATCCGCAAGCAGTTGGACCTCGCCACCGACACCAAGCAGGTCGCCGCTTTCGAGCGCGAGATCGCATTCGCCCAAACCAGCATCGACCAGCTCGAAACCGCCGAACTAGAGTCCATGGAGCGCAGCGAGCAGCTCGAAGCCCAGAAACGCGTCGCCGACGCCGCCGTCAACGACGCCGACCAAAAGCACCGGAGGGAAAGCGAGCGCGCTGTCGCCACCATCGCCGCGGACAAAGCCGCGCTCGCCACGCTCGACACCCAACGCATCGCGCACCGCGCCACCATTGACGAGGCCGTACTCTCCACCTACGACCGCATCGCGAAGGCCAAGGGTACGGGCATCGCCGAGGCGCTCAACCAGAAATGCACCGCCTGCCAGATGATGCAGCGTCCCCAGCGCTGGAACGACTTGCGCGATCGCGACAACCGCGAGCTGATGACCTGCGAAAGCTGCGGCCGCATCCTCTGGTACGACCCCGCGCACGACTCCCCGCAGCGTAAGGTCATCGAGGTTGAAAGCATAGCCGCGCAGATCGTGAGAGGCCGTTGACCCCGAGCTCGCAAACCAGAGCCCGCCGGCGCATCTGCGTCGACATGGACGAAGTCATGGCGGACGCCGTCGCCGAGCACCTCCTGCGCTACAACCGCGACTTCGCTGAGCAGCTCACCGTCGCCGACCTTCAGGGCAGGTGGCTCTGGGAAGTCGTCCACATCGACCGTCACGCCTCGCTCGAGCGCTACCTCCGCTCCGATGACTTCTTCGCCGTCCTAGGCGTCATGCCCGATTCGCAGCGAGTGCTCGCCGCGCTCCAGCAGCGCTACGAAATATTCATCGCCACCGCCGCCATGGAGATCCCCACCTCCTTCACCGCAAAATACGAGTGGCTCCGCCGGCACTTCCCCTTCATTCCGCCATCGCACATCGTCTTCTGCGGCGACAAAAGCATCCTCCACGCCGACTTCCTCATCGACGACAACCCCCGCCAGCTGCAACGCTTCAAAGGCGAAGGCATCCTCTACCACTCGCACCACAACGTCAACGTTACAGGCTTCCGCCGCGTAAAGAACTGGCGCGAAATCGAACAACTCTTCCTAACCGAACTTGGTTCTCATCTCCCACTCCCAGCCAACAACTAAGAACCGTCTCTCTCTTACTCTTCGCCCGCAAACGCCAGCATGCTCCCGCCCCGCCGTTTTGCCGTGTACATCGCCTGGTCCGCCGCGCGCCGCAGCCCGTCGATATCATCCGCGTCATCCGGCGAGAGCGCGATGCCGATACTCACCTTCAGGTCCACAGACTTGCCGTCAATCACGATCGGCACGCTCCCGGCTGACATCATTGCGCTCGCGATAAAGCGCAGATGATGCTCGTCCGTCACTCCCGCCAGCAGCGCCGTAAACTCATCCCCGCCGGTCCGCGCCAGGATGTCCCGCGGGCTCATGTGCCAGCTCAACCGCACCGCCAATGAGCGCAGCAACTGGTCGCCCGCCTCGTGCCCCAGCGTATCGTTGATTGTCTTGAAGTTGTCCACGTCGATCACCAGGCAGGCGATGGTCGTCCCCTCGTTTTGTGCCTCGGCCATCGTCGCGATCAGCCGCTCTTCAAACAGCCGCCGATTCGGCAGGTCGGTCAGCGGATCGTGCATCGCCATCCGCTCCGTGCTCTGCACATGCTCCTCCAGCAGCGTCAGGATAATGCCCGCCACAATCAGGTACTGCGGAAAGTCAGTCAACGAGCGGCTGATCGTCAAGCCGGGATGGTAC
>CAXTPN010000045.1:0-14779 GCA_964246125.1 uncultured Acidobacteriaceae bacterium | reverse complement strand
CCGCCTACGCACCCTTTACGCCCAATAATTCCGAACAACGCTTGCCCCCCTCGTATTACCGCGGCTGCTGGCACGAAGTTAGCCGGGGCTTCTTCTATGGGTACCGTCATTATCTTCCCCATCGAAAGGAGTTTACGTACCGAGATACTTCATCCTCCACGCGGCGTTGCTGCGTCAGGGTTTCCCCCATTGCGCAAAATTCCCCACTGCTGCCTCCCGTAGGAGTCTGGACCGTGTTTCAGTTCCAGTGTGTCCGTGCGCCCTCTCAGGCCGGATACAGATCATCGTCTTGGTGGGCCATTACCCCGCCAACTAACTAATCTGCCGCGAACTCCTCCTCAAGCGCATTGCTGCTTTGACTCGTAAGTGTTATGCGGTATTAGCCAAGATTTCTCTTGGTTATTCCCCACTCGAGGGTAGATGATTCACGTGTTACTCACCCGTACGCCACTATACTCATGGATTGCTCCACTTTCTCGTTCGACTTGCATGTGTTAGGCACGCCGCCAGCGTTGATTCTGAGCCAGGATCAAACTCTCGTTTAATCTTGGTTTGCATGCTCTCCAGCCACAGGGATGGGGAGAGTTATCATGCGTCTTCGAAACTCGAGAGTTCCGAAGGCTATAACTAGTGAGAATGATCGAACCAAATTCGTCAATCATTTCACGACTGGCATGTTCAACTATGTTGTCAAAGATCCTGACTCATCTCGCCTGAGCGGTGAGTTTTGGATCAAGGACGCGGCTGGAATCAACCTAACCGTGTGTCCTCGAACTTGATTGCGCTTGCGTCTGGATTTCGTTGCTTTGCCGCTTGCTTAAGGCTTGACTCAACCTGTGTGCGGATAATTTAGCAACTCGGGACGTTCTAAGCACGAACTTTTTAAGGTTATCGAAGTGTGAACCTTTTGTCAAGCACAAGCTCAACTTTTCACACTAATCTGAAATTTTCGAATACCAGAAAGCGTCAGCGCAAAACTTGAAATAACATAACGACCTACAGGTCGCGGAGCACTAAGCTCCTGGGATTGACTTCATCCTCCAAGGACAGCGGAGTCTGAAAAGTGCGAGCATGTTGCTCTCGCCTTGTAGTGCAGTAGCTTGGGTTGGATGCGGCGGCCTTTGTTGCCCGGGCCTTATGCCGTGATCAAACGCTTGGACTGCGCCCCGTCGACCCTCTACTCCTGCTGGTACGCTTCAGGAGCCAAGGTGCGAAGCCGGGTGAATCTTCGGTACCAACCTAGAGTAACGCATGAACAGCTTCCTTGCAAGCTTGCTTGGTACCGTGCGAACGCCGCCGCTGTTCCTGCGACTCCCAAAGTATACCAGCGCCAGAAGAACAATGCAACGACGGAGTGTGAAAAAGCGCCTGCGACGGTGGATAAACCCCTGCGCTAGAATGCCCAGCATGGAACCTACCGAGATGCAGGAGTTTTCAAAGCAGATGAAGGAAGCGGGCGAGGGCGGCGAATCGCTGACGAAGATATCGCTCGCCATCTCGATTCTGGCTGTGCTTGTGGCCATGGTCACGGTGCTGGGCCATCGCAGCCACACGGAGGCGGTGCTCTCGCAATCCCGCGCGGGCGACCAGTGGAACGAGTACCAAGCGAAGAAGATACGCTTCGACCAAGTCGGCGTTGCGATGGACCTGCTGTCGTTGCAACCGTCACCCAACTCGGCCGCGGTCGAGAAGAAGATGGAAGACTACAAGTCGCACCAGGAGAAGTGGAAGGATGAGTTGACGGAGGAGCAGAAGCAGGCTCGCGAGTACGAGGCCGAGGTCAAGGTGGCCGAGGGCAAAGCGGGCCGTTTCGACTTGGGCGAGGCGCTGCTGCAGATCGGCGTCGTCCTCTGTTCGATTACGCTCTTTACCCGGCGGCGGCTCTACTTTGGCATGGGCCTGGCTCTTGGCGCGGTCGGTCTGCTCTTTGCGGCCGCGGCGCTACTCGTGAAATAGCCGCGTTATCGCGGTTGCAATTTCTCATGGTTCCCCGGGTCGCGCGACTACCCCCAAATCAACCATTCCGTTGACGAAATACTGCACGGCGAGGGCGACCAGCAGCAGGCCCATAATGCGGACCAAAATGCGAATTCCGGTTTCGCCTAGCATGTTGGCGACTCGATCCGAGTTCCCAAGCACGAAATAGCAGACAACGGCCGTGATGAAGATGGAGCCGACGATTGCGGCCATCCACGACCAGTGTCCCTGCGCCTGGCCCACCAGAACCATGACGCTGGTAATCGATCCCGGGCCGGCCAGCATAGGTATGCCGAGCGGCACGATCCCCGCGTCTTCCTTGGAGGCGGCCGCCTCCGCCTCGACGCCAGTCTCCTGCGTCGGCGAGCGCTTCGCGTTCAGCATGTCGAGCCCAATCAGCAGAAGGATGACTCCGCCCGCAATCTCGAAGGCCGGCAGCGTAATCCCGAAAGCGCGAAAGATGTACTGCCCGGCAAAGGCGAAGGCGGTCAGCAGCGTAAACGCCGTGATGCTCGCCTTGCGTTCGATCGCGCGGCGGCGCTGCTTGTCATCGCCGGCGGTGACGGCGAGAAAGGTCGGCAGCGCGGCGAAGGGATCGACCAGGAAAAAGATTGAACTCAGGGCGAGTACGGAGAAGCGAACGACGGCGGAGCGCTCGAAGCTCGACAGAGCGGCACGGGGCGGCACGGCCATAGAAGCCGAGTGAATCGCTGAGAGGAGATGGCTTGAAAAATGCGGACTGGGCAGAAGATACGTCACACATCATTCTCCCATGTTGCCCGCGCTAGCCGCGCCGCCGCCGTTATAATTGCACCCATAAGAGGAGTTCGACGATGCCTTTGCAGACCACCAAACATATCTGGCACAACGGGGAGCTGATCCCGTGGGAGAACGCCAACATCCACGTCATGTCGCATGTGGTTCACTACGGTTCTTCCATCTTCGAGGGCATCCGCTGTTATTCGCAGCCCGGCGGCGCGGGCATCTTCCGTCTCGAAGAACATATGCAGCGCTTTCGCGACTCCGGCCACATCTACCGCATGCCGCTCGGCTTCACCGTGCCGGAGCTGTCGCAGGGCGTGATCGACGTGATTGAAGCCAACGGCGTTGCGCCCTGCTATATTCGCCCGGTCGCTTTCCGCGGCTATGGCGAAATTGGAGTCAACCCGCTGAAGTCGCCGGTTGAGGTCTACATCGCTAATTTTCCATGGGGAAAATACGTCCCCGGCAACCAGGGCGCGAATGTCTGCGTATCCAGTTGGAGTCGCAACGCACCTAACACGACGCCTACCATGGCGAAAGCCGGCGGAAACTATCTCAACTCGCAGTTGATCCGCATGGAAGCCGAGGTCAACGGGTACGACGAAGGGATCGCGCTAGACGTAAACGGACTGCTCTCCGAGGGCTCGGGCGAAAATCTCTTCGTGGTTCGCGGCGGCGTGCTTTACACCACGCCTCTCGCGAGCGCGGTGCTGAACGGTATCACGCGCAACACCATCCTCACACTTGCGAAGGAACTAGGCATCCCAGTCGTCGAGCAAACCATGCTGCGCGAGATGCTCTACATCGCCGACGAGTGCTTCTTCACCGGCACGGCAGCCGAGGTGACGCACCTGCGTTCGGTCGACCGCATCCTCATCGGTGACGGCACCATGGGACCCATCACGACGGCGCTGCACGATGAGTTCTTCGGCATAGTGAACGGCACCAGGCCTGACCGGCACAACTGGTTGACGCCAGTCAAGGTAAGGGTGGAGGAGCCCGTCGCAGTTTAGTTTCGCCAAGCCGCACAGCAGCCGGGCAAGATTACTTGCCTTTGCTCGGCTGATGTGCGCCGACAAGCTCCGGCTCCTCTGTCACCTTCAGGGTCTCGGCCTGATCCACCCTTGGACGTTTGCTGCGATGAAACGGCGCAAGCTGCTGCGGGGTGCCAGTCAGCAGCGACTGTTCAATCGCTGCAATCACCCGAACGTCCAGCATTCCTTCTTCGCCGTCCGGCTCTGGTTGCCGATCTTTGAGGATGCACTCGGAGAAGTACTTCAACTCGCCGCCGAAGTGATCCGTCGTCTTGAAGGTCTCTTCGCTTTTGGCTTTGCCGACGGTGAGGACATGCTTCATGGCCGCACCCACCTGATACGCGGGTTGTGAAAACAGATCGCCCTTTGAGCCGACAATGCGGTAGTCGTCCAGGTCGCCGCCGTTGTAGCTGACGACGAACGATGCAACACGCTCGGCTTCGAACTTCAGAGTCACCGCCACGGTGTCCTCGAAGGGTTTACCATCTTCGTCGACGAATCTCTCAGGATCGGTGCAGACGCCGGCGGCAAAGACCTCGATGGGCTCCGCGCCGAAGAGATTACGCACCGCGTTCACCGGGTAAGGCCCCATGTCCGACACGGGACCCGCCCAGAAGCCATGCTTCGCGCGGTGGTTCTGGTCGGAGACAGGCTGCGAGAACGACGAGTTGAAGAAGCGTACCGTGCCGATCTCACCGTTCCGAACCCGTTCGATCGCCTTCAGCGTGCCCGGCTCAAAGTGCAGGCGGTACGCGATCATCAGCTTTGCGCCGCTCCGTTCGGCGGCGGCAATGATGCGCTCGCACTCCTCCACACTTACGGCCATAGGCTTTTCGAGCAGCAGATGCACGCCAGCCTCCAGCGCTTTTACCGCATACTCCACATGATCGAAGTTCGGGGTCGCCAGATATACGGCGTCGACCTCTCCCGAGGCCAGCAGGCCGTCCAACTCATCGTAGCTGTAGACCTTATCGATGCCGTACTTTTCTCCGACCTTCTCCGCCTTCTCGCGATGGCCGGTCACCAGCGCGACCACCTCGCTGTTCCCCGTATGCTCCACTCCCGGCAGCAACGCCGTCTGCGAGATCCAGCCCACGCCCACCACTGCGTATCGAACGTTACTCCCCTGCACAACCTTAGCCTTCGTCATGAAAAGCTTCTCCTGAATCTGCCCTGGCGCTCAAGCCGCGCCGAGATAGACCATCCGACGCAAACCAATGCACCTAGGATGCCAAGACTCCGGTCGACCGAACGGCTTACCCGCACATTCTGCCGCTGCCGCAAGCCAACTACGATCGAGTTGCTCACCCCTCGAAAGGTGTAGTCAAAAGTCCTCTTTTTCGGCTCACCCGCTACTCAAATTTCAGCCGTTTCATATTAGCCTTGTTGACAGCGATCCTTCTTCCCTGATTCACTCCACTCTTTCGCCGAGGTTTTATGTCCGATTCCATTTCGCCAACCTGCCCAAAGTGCAATTGCCGCAGAACCTCGCGAGTTAAGCGAAACAGTTTCCTTCAAAACTTCGTTCTGCCCTATCTCGAGATGTACCCGTGGGAGTGCAGCGGTTGCCGCTCCGTCTTCATATTTAAGAGCCGCGGTCAGCAGAAGAGCCGCAGCCGCACGACCTCCGAGATCGACATGCCCACCGTGCGAGGTTAGCTGATCGGTGCAACCCGGCGCTGCTGGGTCAGTTCGCCTTTGCAGTCTCCGTTACCGGAATCTGCTGGAGCACCGCATCGATGGATTTCGTTGTCACCTCGCCGTGACCGTCCTGTTGCACATCCCATCCCGGCAGTATCTGCGACCCGGTGATGAGGCGGGCGCCATCCTGAAATGTTAGGTAGGTCCAGGCCCACTGCCGAAACACGGAAAACCGATTGCGGAATCCGATCAGAAAAAAAATGTGCACTACGAGCCATACCATCCAGGCCGGAAACCCGCTCCAATGGCCTTTGAATGGCCACTGGATGTTGGCCACGGCCGCCGCTCGCCCAATCGTAGCCATGTCTCCTTTATCGAAGTAGCGGAATCCCTTTGTTCCCAACCTTCCCATGACAGCGTCGCCGATGCGCTTCGCCGCGTAGTCGCCCATCTGCATGGCAGGCTGACACACCCCCGGTACCTGCTTTCCGTCCTGGTCGACGTGCGCCAGATCCCCGCAGATAAACACGTTCGGCAAGCCTTTCGGGTTCAGAAACTCGTCAACGATGACGCAGCCCTTCTTGTCGGTCTCCGCCCCCAGCATCTTACCCACGGGCGAGGCCTGAACCCCTGCCGCCCACAGCGTGCAGACGGAGTCGATGCGCTCGTCCCCCACCATCACATAGCCAGGTTGAACGTCCGTCACATGCGCGCCGGTACGCAGCCTCACGCCCAGCGCCTCCAACTGCTCGCGCGCCTTCGCCTGCAGGTCCGCCGGGTACGCGCCGAGAATCTTCGGAGACCCCTCCAGAATTAAAACCTGCGCGGAAGACGGATCGATATGACGGAAGTCCATGGTCATGTACAGCTTTGCGATATCCGAGATCGCTCCCGCCAGTTCGACGCCGGTCGGTCCTCCGCCGATGATGACGAAGTTGAGCGCGGGATGCGTTCCAGTCTCGAGCATCTGCCGCTCCGCCAGCTCGAACGCCAGCAGAACCCGTCGTCGAATCTCCGTCGCATCCTCCACTGTCTTTAATCCCGGCGCCAGCGCCGTCCAGTCATCCCTGCCGAAGTAGGAGTGCGTTGAGCCCGTCGCGACGACCAGGTAATCGTACTCCAGTTCAGCCCCGCTCTTCAGTTTGGCGCGGCATTGCTTCACGTCCAGCCCTACGGCTTCATCCATCAGCACTTCAATGTTCTTGTGCTTGCGAACGATGCTGCGAATCGGCTGCGCGATATCCGCGGGCGACAGCACAGCCAGCGCAACCTGATACAGCAGCGGCTGAAACAGGTGGTAGTTGCGCCGGTCCACAATCGTGACATCCACCGGCAGATGCGCGAGTCCCAGCGCCGCGTGCAGGCCTCCGAAGCCGCCTCCAATGACGACAACGCGCTTCCTCACGCGTCCGCCTGTGTTAACGTTGCTCCCACCTGTCTCCATTGAGACTTCTCCCGCAAAGCTATCGCTGGTTTCTATCTTGTCAGATGCATCTCAGCGGTACTTCGTAGCGGATCCGTGCTCAGGGCTGCGCAGACAGCACAACAGTCGCAAAGCCCTGCGTGCCCACAGAATAGGCGATCTCCGTCTGCGTGGCGACCCCGGCAACGGTCAATGGAGTCAAGGTTAGGGTGCCGTCCGTACCCGAAACCATCACGATCGTCTTGGACAGCAGAACCGGCGCGGCGGGGCAGCGCCCGCGATTCGAACAACTTGCATCCAGCGCCGTCACCGTCTGGTAGACGCTCACCTGCGCCGCTGCAACTGGATTGCCCGAGCCATCCGTTACCATAACCACCACCGCGCCCAGCGCAGCGCCTCCGGTGGCCGACTGCTGGCCCCCGCTGGTCACGGCAATCCGCAGATCCTGAGCCGAAACGCCGATTCCGGTAAAGCTCGCGCATACGTTCGTCCATGCGCAGGCGATCGCGGTCGTCTGCGCTCCCGCGCTGAGCGGCCCCAGCACCGCCGGAACAGCGGTACTGCCATCCGCGGCAGTGACGCTAGCCGAGGCGCCCAGTACGAACCCCTGCAACGCAGTCCAATGTACAGTTTGTCCTGGCGACGCGCTGCCGTTCTCCGTTGCCGCCGCGTTCAGGTTCAGGCGAAGCACAACTCCCTCCTCAACGTAGGTTGTGGCATGCGACGCGGTGAGGTTGTACTGATTGGGCAGCACTTGAAACGGAATCGAGATTCCAGCCGCTCCCGTCGTCGGATCGGCGGTCGCCATTAACACCATCGACCCGGCGGTCACACCTGTAATGCTGGTTGCGGCAAGCCCATTGCTATCTGTGAACACGACGCACGAGACCGTCGCGCAAGGTCCAAATTGAATGGCTCCGTTTGTCGATGCGGTAAACGTTATCGCCGCTCCCGCGACCGGAGTCACTCCGTCGTTCTGGACAAGGCGAACGGAAAACGGCGAGGACGCAGCCGCGCCCACAAACACGCTCGCTCCCGGCGTGCTCACCACGGACATCTTGTCCGCCTTCGCAGCCGCCCGGAACGATGCCGTCTGCACGACCGCATCTTCAGCTGCACTGAGAGTGACCGTACCCGGTGCGAGGGGAATGACACCGCTCGAAGCCACGCCGCTCGCATTGGTGATCAGGATGCAGCTCGCCGCGCCGCAGGCTGTCAATCTCGCGGAGCCGCTTGTGATCGACAAGGTTATAGAGCGCCCGCCCGCCGCCGTGACACCATCGCCCGCGACCACCTGCACCGCAAATACAGCCGCGGCAACATCGCCGACCAGTGAGCCATCGGCCGGCGCGCTGATCAAATTCATCTGGTCCGGCCTGACGACCGCAGTGAAACTCGTTGCCTGCGTCACGGCACCGTCCGCCGCAAGCAGCGAGACTACCCCGGCCGCAAGCGGCGTCACCCTCGTCGCGGCCAGACCTGTTGCGTCTGAAACCACAACGCAGGAAGCAAGCCCGCAAACCCCCAACAATCCATTTGTAACCGAGATCGTTACAGACCTGTTAGCAAGCGGCGTCACGCCATCGCCCGCGACAATCCGGATCGCGAAAGGCACGGAAGCGGCGATTCCCACGCCCGTGCCGCTGGCCGGAACGCTAACGATCTGCATCGCCTCCGGCACGGCCAGCGCAACAAAGGTCGCACTCTGCGAAACTCCTCCGTCGGTCGCCGTCAGGGTGATCGAACCGCCGGAGAGCGGCGTCACCACAGTCGTAATCGTTCCTGAAGACCCGGTCTGCAGGACGCAGCTCGACACACCGCCGCAAGCGGCAAACCCCGCGACACCGCTTGTAACCGATACGGTTACATTCTTCCCTGGCGCCGTCGTCACTCCATCCGCGAACAACACCTGCACGGCAAAGGGAATCGCAACCGGGGTCCCGGCATACCCTCCGGAGGCCGGCGCGCTGATCAGGTGCATGACGTCCGGTTTGCTGCTTGCCATGAAGTTGATCGTCTGGCTGGTCAAATCATCGACGACCTGGACCGAAACCGCACCCGCGCCCCACGCAACGCCGCTCATCGAGACCGTTCCAGTCGAGTCGGTTCGCACCGTGCAGACGGTAAACGGGCATCCGGTGAACCCGAATGAACCCTTTGCAACCGAGAACGTTACCAGCTTGTATGGGTAGAACGTCACGCCATCGGAACCAATCAATTGAATCGTAAGATTGACTGGATCTCCCACCATTACGCCGGTCGGGCCGGGCTGAGCAAGGACCTGCATCGTCTCCGCGGGTCCGACCGCTGTAAACGAGGCGGTCAATGTTGCCGGCTCGAAGATCGCGCTCAACGTAATGAAACCTGCCTTCAGCGGCGTCACCAGCGTCGACACCATGCCGTTGGAATCCGTGTTCAGCCTGCATACTCCCAGCCCGCAGGAGTTCAGCAAAACCGAGTCCTGAGGGCCATTCATCCCCACATCGTAGTTCGCAACCGGCGTGATTCCATCCTCCAGAAGCTGCGCGGAAAACGGCACCACGGACGTAACGCCCACGGGCAGATTGCCCGAAGGAGCGCTGACCAGCCGCAGCTGCATCGTGTGGTTCACAACCGTAACGGAGACGGTTTGCGTTACCGTGCCGAACGCAGCCTGGATCGAATAAGTACCCGTCTGGTGCGCGGTAAGCGAGATCTCGGCGTATCCCGACCCGTCGGTTGCGGCTGGGCAGGTCGTCGACGCGCACTGATCGATAATCATCCCGGACTGCGTGGTAAAAACAACCTGTTTTCCATAGTCGCCGGACCCGTCGTAGTGGAGCAGCAGAATAGCGAAGTGCCCGGCCGAATCGCCTGGGAAGACATTCGCTGCCGGGCGCCCGAAGATCTGCATGACATCCTGGTTCCCCACCGCGGTGAACGCCGCGCTTTGGTGGGCGTCGCCATCCGTGGCCAGCAGAGTCACGGGGCCCGGCGCGCCCGGAGTAATGTAGACCGACGCATACCCGCCCCCATCCGCCATCACGGTGCAGGTCTGGGTGAAGCAGCCGCTGAAGGTCGCCGAACCTGACGCCACCGTGAAGGTGATGGGGCGGTACCCAGAACCGTTGCCGTTGGCCGCAAGATCGCGCACGCTGAAGGGCGTCGCCGCCGCCAGCGTCACGGGTAAATTTCCCGAAGGGGCTGACACCAGAACCATCGACGCCACCTGCGCAAGCACCGTAAAGTTCGCCAACTGGGTTAGCGCTCCATCCGCTGCCTCAATCGTCACCGCACCCGCTGCCAGTGGGGTCACTCCAGTCGAAGCCATGCCGTTCGCATCGGTCCGCACGCTGCACATCGCAGACCCGCACGCCGTCCACTGAACAGATCCCGCCGGAGCTGAGAAGACCACCGCGGCCCCTGCTACGGGAGTGACTCCGTCAGCTGCAAGCAGCTGCACGGCGAATGGCAGCGAGGTGGAATCCCCCACATAAGAGGGGCTGGATGGCGCCGTAACGACCTTCATGGTCATCTGCGCGATGGGTGTGCCGCTGTAGGTCAGCGCCGCGCTCATGGTGCTGGCGGCGCCGGTCGATACATCCGAAACCGTGACGTCCACCGCGACGTTTGCGGTCGCGGATACGGCGGACATGGCCGGAGCCGTAACGACAATCTTGTTCGCGCTCCAACTCACCACTCTGACCGCGACTCCGTTGATCGACACCGCGTTGCCCGCTCTGAATCCCAATCCCGAGATCGTGATCGTACCGCCCGCGGTTGCAATCTGCGCCGGCGACACGCTGTCCGCATAGAAGAGCCGCGCCTGGTAGGTGAAGTCGGGACGTCCATCGCCGCGCTGGTCCGCGATGCCCAGACGAATGTGCGTCAACTGGCCGGTCTGCGCCTGAATCGTCGTAGTGCCCACGCCGCGTCCCTGGAAGGCCGAGGGTGTGACACCGACCGAAGGCGGGTCGCTCGGCCCATCGGTCGGGGCGAACAATCCCATGACCGGCATCGCCTTGGTTCCGGTCGCCAGCCCTGTGCATCCAGCGCCGTAACCTCCAATGTGAAGCTGCGCCCCGGCTGCACATTCACGCCTGCGTAGGACGTATGCGCGTAAGCGCACAGCACGCCGTTCCACCAGCCGGAAGACGGAACCTGCATGGGCGCGGACGCGGTTCCATCCGTTCCATTGCCGCAGGCCGACGCTGCGTCCGCAATCGTCCATGACGCGGAGGTGTAACCCCACTGCTGGTCTACTGTGTTGCTTTGCGGCTGCGGGATCGCGCCCGACGGCGACACACCTCCCGCCGAATACGGACCCAGGCTGTACCCGCCCGTATACAACGGATTGATCGCCTCGGTGGAGACGATGAGCGTCTGCCAGGGGTTCGACTGATCGATAGGCGTGTACCAGACGAAGAAGTCGCCGAGAAAACCCTGGTTCCAACTTCCCTGACTGGCAAGCGCGCTTGGATTGGAGCTTACGAAGGGCGACGTCGCGGCCCTGCGGAAATACGTCCCTGTCACCGCCGATGTCTCGTACCATGACTCCGCAACCGAATACGGCGACTGCCGCCGCACCAACACGTTGACACCCGCCATGCCTTCGCCGGTCGGAAAGCTCACATTCCCCGGCGTCTTCGACGCATAGGTCAGGCTGGCCTGCTTGCCTTGCCCAACCACAGCATTTTGCGCAATCGGATACACCGCGACCATCGAGGCCACGTCATCCGCGCGCAACTGAAAAGGATTCGGCAGGCACTGGTAGCTATACTGCCCGCAGATGATCTCGAGCGGATGCATGATCGGCCAATTTAAAGCCTGGTTGTATGTGGGCTGCGGCACCCCGGTGAAGACGTTGTCGTTGGTCTGCGACCATGCCAGCCCGAGGACCCGCCCGAACGCGCGCACCAGCTTGTATTGCATGTCCAGCTGCATCTGCGGCAGCGCGCCCGTGCA
Source organism: uncultured Acidobacteriaceae bacterium (assembly GCA_964246125.1). GTDB lineage: Bacteria > Acidobacteriota > Terriglobia > Terriglobales > Acidobacteriaceae > Edaphobacter. The sequence continues at coordinate 2,998 of CAXTPN010000045.1, read as the reverse complement.
GCGGCCGTTCAATACGATCACCGCATGCAGGATGTATCCCGCGGGGTCGAAGCTGTCAACGCTCTCCGTCACCGCGTTCTGGCGGCACTCGCTGGGATCGCTCGCGCCTCCACCCAGCAGCGTCTCCGTCACCGATCCGTCACTGTCGTAGACCACAGCGATCGGGACCGCAACCGCGCTCAGATTCCCTACGTCCGTGGGGTAGACCATGCCGCTCGAATCGAGGTAGACGTTTTGCCCGCTTACATGTTCCGCAAGCGTTCCTCCTTGTGCAAGCGTGATATTCGCGACGGGAAGATTCCACACACCCGCCGCCGCCGCGACCAGCGTATCGGCAGCCTGATGGTTCACTGCTGCGCTCAGGTCGCCCAGATCGGTGTAGTAGAGAAGGTTCGTCTGTCGCCATCCAATTGCCTGGCCCGCCGCGCCGGTGAAGAAAGGCGGCCCGGTCACAAAGCGGGGTCCACTCGCCCGCGCAATGCACGGCAGCAACATCGCACATACAAGCAGCCACGGAAGCACACGAAGCGCTCCGCGCAAACGCCGCCACGTCTCAGCGTGGACCATCGGTGCCTCGCAGCAGCGAGAGGACGCTGCCCAGGTTGACGGGCACGGGCGTCACTGGGCTGCCGCTGCTGCTTGCCGGATGCAAAGGCGCGACAGGCCCGCCCCAGCCCTCTCCGGTCGGATCGGCGGGCGACGGAAGCACCGGCCGCCCGATCGCGTTGTTCCCGCTGATCGCTCGCAGGGCCGTCTCCTTCGGCGCGGTACCGCGCGCTACCCTTGCCGCAACCCAGCGCAGGTCCACTCCCAGACTCGCTGCCGGATCGGCAGCCGCGCCATCGTCGGCGGGCGCTACCCCGTTTCCATCCGCCAGCGGCTCCGCCCCCGTCGCTGTGATCGGAATCGCCCCATCCAGGCCTCCCACCGGCGCGCTCATTCCGGACGGACCACGCCGCGGCAGCAGCATCAGCAGCCGCTGGCCCACGCGATAACGCTCCGCGTGCCCGCTCCAAAGCCCTGCCCACTCGCGCAGAACGTACACGCCCGTCTGCGGACACCCGCGCAGCGGTTGATCGATACGAAATCGCACATCCACAAAACCGGCCGCGTCGTTCCGACTGACGGCTTCGACATGCCCAGAGAAGATCGTGCTGGCGCGGCTTCCCATCTGCAGCAACGCGGAGGCAGTGTCTGCTGGAACCGCTGCCGCAACCAGCGGAGATGGCGTACGCCCGAGGCGTGCGGAAAGAGGCCGCGGTTGCGTCTGCGCCACCGCATGGCGCGGCACTGCTACCCATGCAGCGCTCAAGCACAAGGTAAGACAGCGGCGCATTCCTGCTGCAAACTTGCCACTAAAGTACATGCGCACGCGCCTCCAGCCTCTCCCATTACTTTCGTCACGAAAGCAGGGCTGGCGCGCGTCTGTGTCAATTCCGAACACAACAATCCGTCCGGCGGTTTGCGGTCTGGCTTAGATCTCCGGGTAAAAATCGAAGAACGCGTCGATACTCAGGCGCAACTGCGCTTCAATCTGTTCCCTGCTGCCCTCCAGCACATGCATCGTCACGCGTGCCTCGTTGCCGTTCTTCAACTCGACCGGAGCATCGCTTACCTTTGCCAGTTCATCCGCCGGCAGCAAACGCATTCCATACACCATTACCAGATTTGCCATGCCCGATTGTTTCACCTGTCGCGACCTCACAGCCCGCAGTCAGGCTGAATCCTTTCGCGCTCGCTTGGCATTTACACTGAGAAGGCCTATGAATTCCGACATCTCCTCTCCTTCTGAAACCCGCGACCTCGTCATCCTCGGCTCCGGCTGCTCCGGCCTCACCGCGGCCATCTATGCGGCACGCTCCAACCTCAAACCGCTCGTGCTCGAAGGCCACGAGCCCGGCGGCCAGCTCTCCATCACCACGCTGGTCGAAAACTTTCCCGGCTGGCCCGAGGGCATCCAAGGCCCCGAACTCATCGAAAATATGAAGAAGCAAGCCGAGCGCTTCGGCGCTGAGCTGCGCATGGCCCACCTGACCGCCGCCGACTTGACCTCGCACCCCATCAAACTCACCATCGGCGCCGAGACCGTCCACACCCGCACCCTCATCATCGCATCAGGCGCCAGCGCGCGCTGGCTCAACCTGCCGTCGGAGCAGGCTCTCATCGGTCACGGCGTCAGCTCCTGCGCCACCTGCGACGGCTTCTTCGCCTCTGGCAAGGAGATCGCCGTCATCGGCGGCGGCGACAGCGCCATGGAAGAGGCCCTGTTCCTCACCCGCTTCGCTACCACAGTGACCCTGATCAACCGCACCGAAAAATTCCGCGCCTCCCCCATCATGCTCGAGCGCGCGAAGGCTCATCCCTCCATCAAATTCCTGCATAACACGGTGGTTCAAGAGGTTCTGGGCGTGGAGGAAAAAGACGTCAAGGGCCTGCGCCTGCGCAACACGCGCAATGGCGACGAGTCCATCTTGCCCGTCTCCTTCATGTTCCTCGGCATCGGCCACATCCCCAACGCCCAGGCCTTTCGCGGCATGATGGACCTCGACGAAGACGGCTACATCCTCACTCGCGACGACGTCTACTGCACTCAGGAAGGCCGCATCCTGCCCGGCGTCTTTGCCTGCGGAGACATCAAGGACCGCAAGTACCGCCAGGCCATCACCGCCGCCGGCTCCGGCTGTATGGCCGCCCTCGAAGTTGAAAAATACCTCGAAAAGCATGGGCGCTAGCAGCCGTTATACTTCCATCAGCGAGGAATCATGACCGCCATTCATATCCCCGATGAACTTGCCGAGCAGCTTGAACAAGGAGCACAACGCGCGGGCGAAACCAGTGATATCTTCCTTCGCCAAGCTGTCCTCTCACGCCTCGAGGATCTGGAGGACATCGCCATTGCGAACGAGAGGCTGAAAAACCCCGGCGAAACAATCTCCCTTGAAGAATTGAAGAGGAATCTTGGCTTGGACGATTAGGTTCGACCGCCGCTTTGAGCGCG
>CAXTPN010000044.1:746-14834 GCA_964246125.1 uncultured Acidobacteriaceae bacterium | reverse complement strand
CGTGGTGGTGCCGGACGGCAACGGCCTGCTCGCGGACGGCGTGGCCGAGTGGATTGTCGGCTGCCGTCACGACGCGACGTTTGGACCGGTCGTCGTGGTCGGGGCTGGCGGCGTCCTGGTCGAGCTGTTGGACGAGGCCAAGGTGTGGCTCGCCCCCACTGACATCGCCACGGCGCGCGGCGCGATCGAAACGCAACGGGGGGCGCGCATCCTCGCCGGGCTGCGCGGCAAGCCGCCTGGCGACCTCGATGCGCTGGCGCAGCTGGCGCAGGGCGGGCTGGCGCAGCTTTTCTTCGAACTCAGGCTGGCCGGAGAGGACGATCTGGACGAGCTTCTCGGAGGAGGTTTCGAGGTTGGTGAGAAGGCGAATCTCCTCAAGCAGCTGAAGCGAAAGGTTCTGGGCCTCGTCGACGACGATGACGCAGGTCTCGCCGTGGCGGTAGCGCTCGATAAGCCAGCGGTTGAGCTGGATGAGCATTCCGGATTTGGTGCGGTTCTCGACGGTGATGCCGAAGTCCGAGAGGACGAACTCGAGGAAGTCGAGGACGTCGAGCTGCGGGTTGAAGACGAAGGAGGTGTAGACGCGGGTCTGGTCGAAGGAGGCCAGCGCGCGGCGCAGCAGCGTGGTCTTGCCGGTGCCCACCTCGCCGACCAGGACGATAAAGCCTTTGCGCGCGGAGATGCCGTATTCGAGGCAGGCGAGCGCCTCCCGGGTGTGCGGCATCATGTAGAGGAAGCGCGGGTCTGGACTGGTGCCGAAAGGATTGCTTTGCAGCTTGTAGAAGCTCTTATACATGACGGGGTTCGACCACTTCCGGCTTCCTTCTGAAGGATTTCAGACGTTGAGAGAGATTGGTCTTCATGGAGGGAGACTTTCTGGGATCCGCGTAGGCGATGACGGCGAGCGTGGGCAGCTTGGTGAAGGCCCAGACGTCGCGCTCCGAGCGCAGGGCTGTGTCCTTGTACTCGAGCAGGGCCACGACGACCAGGCCGAGCGTCAGTCCGGCGAAGAGGCCGCCCACGCCGAAGACAACGCGGTTGGGGAAGGTGGGGCTGTCGGGCAGGTTGGGCTGGTCCATGATGCGGAACTGCTCGCCCTCCTGGCGGCGCTCGAGGTCGGTCGCCATCTTGGAGTGGTTCATCTTGGTGAGCAGGTCCTGGTAGAAGGTCTGCGCGGTCTGGTAGTCGCGCGTCAGCTCCTTGTATTGCTCCTGAACCTGGGGGCTGGAGGCGATGCGATCCTGGTAGATTCTGACGCCGGACTCGATCTGAGCCTGCTCTTTTTTCTTCGCCTCGATGCCGATATCGATGGCGTGAATGGCGGAACGAAGCTGCTGGATCGCGACGGTCTCCGTGGGCCGCGGCGCGCTGACCGGCGAGCCGGGCGCGCGATAGGTGACGGGCTGCATGCTCTTGCGCAGGTCGGCGATCTTGCGCCGGACGTTGACCACGTCGGGGTAGTCGGCGGTGTAGTGAGTCAACAGATCGGCTTCTTGGCTGGTGAGGGTCTGCAGCTCCGCCTGCTGGGCCGGGGTGCCGAGTTGCTGAAAGGTCTCCGACCCGGTGAGTCCGGCGGCTCCGGCGGGTTGCGTCGCCTGCACCTGCTGGGCGAGCATGGATTCTTCGTAGGCGCGGTCCTGCTGCATGCGGGAGAGCGCCTGGGTGGCGGCTTCGAGCTGAGTGTTGAGGCTGCTCAACATGTTGACGTTGCCGCCCTCTTCGCCGGGCAGCTTTCCGCCGTACTCCTTCTGGAAGGCGGCTAGCTTGGCGTCCTGCTCGTCGAGGCTGCGCTTGGCGTCCTCGAGCTGGCCCTTGAGGAAGTCGGTCGTACCCTGGGCGGAGTCTTCGCGGGAGCGCAGGTTCTCGCTGAGAAAGAGCGAGGTGATCTCGCCGCAGACCAGCTGCGCGCTGTGCGGGTCGGCCGCGGTGAAGGAGATGGTGAAGCCGGGCAGGCCGCCCGCGCCCGAAATATCGGAGTGGATGGGGTTGATCTGGATGGCCTTGCGCGCCTGGTCGACGCGGTCGTCCATGGTCATGTGGCTGGAGGCGTAGAGGTTGTAGCGCTCGATGATGGGCTGAATGCGGGAGCGGCTGAGAATCTGCTCCTTCATGGAGGCGAGGCGGTTGTCGAGGTCGGATGCGATGACCGGCTTGACGTACTCGTCGGAGACCTTCTGGCCCTCGATGAGCACGAGGGTCTTCGAGAGATAGCGGGCCTGGATGAAGAAGGTGGAGGTGATTGCGATGAGCGGCGCGAGGATCAGCGGCAGGGCGATGATCCATTTGCGTCGCCTGAGGATGTCCAGGTAGTCCTCGGCGCTCAGTTTACGATGGCCTAACATGCGTGCTCCTTAGCGATGGCCGATGTGGATGGCTTCGGGCGCGTAGGTGATGCCGAAGCCGACCGTCTGTGAAAGTCCGTTGAAGAGGATGCCGGTGGCACCCAGGCCGTTGTCGATCTGGCGTTCCGCCGCATAGCTGACGAAGCCCGAGAAGCTGCGCGAGATGGAGCGATTGATCTGCAAGCTGCCGACGACCTGATCGGTGTTGAGGTTGTACGGCGCGACGGTGGCCAGGCTTTGGCTTCGAATGTAAGCGACGTTGGCGGAGCCGCGCCAGGCGGAGCCGAAACGGCGTGTCAGCCCGGCGCTGAGCGCGTCGGTGATCGCGCCCGTCACCACTCCCGAGCCCGCGGTGGTGCCGCGCGAGAAGCCGCCGAAGTACGAGGTATCCTTGCCCGCGTAGGTTACATTGGCGGTGACGACATAGCTCAACCGCGACGGAATCAGAGCGGTATTTGAGTTGATCCACTGTGGCCCCGCCGAAAGAGTCGCCGCCATTCTGCGGCTGAGTTGACGATTGACGAACACGCTGACCGTGTCGCTGGAAGTGACGACTTGCTGCCCTGAATAACTGTATCGGCCGTAACTGTAGTTGACTCCAGTCGTGGTGCGCGCGTCGATGCGGTGGCTCAGCGCCTCCGAAAGGGAGAAGTTGCTGTCGTCGATGCCGGCGTTATAGCCGAGGTATCGATCGATGCCGTAGGTGGCCGAGGTGCTGAGGCCGGTCTTGCCGGTAATGTCGCGCGTAATGCTGCCCGCGGCCACGTTGCTGACGCGCGTCACGTTGCGGTTGAGAATCGCCTGATCGAGATAGGGCGGCAGCTGGCCCAGCGGCAGGTTGGCATCGCCCACGCCGGGAATGCCCGAAAGACCCGCGGCCGCGGACTCCGGCAGATACGAGATGCTGTCGCTGACCACGCCGCGCCACTTGCCCGCGCTGAATACCTGCGAGAGCGCCAGATTGTGATACTGCGCCGACTGCTCGCCGTTGGTGCCCAGCAGGTACCCGGCGGAGTAGACAAGGCTGAAGGGGTGATACTGGCTGCCGGAGAGGTAGCCCAGGTTTCCGGTGAAGTTTGTGGAGTAGTAGTTGGCGTTTTCACCCTCATAGCCAAAGGTGACGCGCTCCGAGGCGCTGAGTCCGTAGCTCAGGGTTCCGGAGGCGGTGGGTAGCTGGAAGCCCGGAGAGTTGCCGGGCGCGGTCGCCGCGGGAATCGCCTGGCCGTGGGCAAACGGCAGCGGCGACAGCAGCAGCGGGAGAAGAGTCAAGGTGCGGGAGAGAGTCCTTTTCATGGCACCACAATTGTGTCACCAGCGGCCAGGGTTACGCCCTGCTGATTTCCATCCTTGATGGCTTTTTTGTAGTTGAAGGGAATCTTGACCTGCTTGCCCTTGTCGGTGCGGAGGATATAGATGTGTTTGGCGTTGGCATAGGGGGAGAGTCCTCCGGCCGCGGCGATCGCCTGAATGGGCGTCATGCCGGGGACGAGGGGCAGCGCTCCGGCGTGGCCCACCTCTCCGACCAGGTAATAATGCTGGCTGTTGACGGCGGTGACGGTGACCGTGACCAGCGGGTCGGTCAGGTACTTCTTCAGCCGTATGGCGAGGTCGTTGCCCAGGCTCATGGGGGTGAGGCCGGCGGCCAGCACATCGCCCAGCAGCGGCAGGGAGATCATGCCGTCGGGCCGGCCGGCGAAGGCGCCGGAGACGGTCGGCTCCTTCCAGCCGTTGACCGCGATCGCGTCCTCGGGGCCGATAATGTAGCTGGACGAGACCTGGGGCGCGTTGGCGGCAGACACCGGTGCGGCCGGGCCGGAGGCGGAACCCGCGGGCAGGGTAGCGGCAGGCGTGCCTGGCGCGGGCGCTGTATCCGCGGGCGCGGGCAGCGGCGGAACTCCGGTCGAGGGCTGTGCCGGCGTGGGCAAAGCGACCGGCGGCGGCGTGGCCGGGGCCGGAATGACGGGCTTGACGACATCCTGCGCGAAGGCTGCGGCGGAAAGCAGCGCGAATCCCAGCGCTATACCTGATCTAGTTTGCAAAGCCTGCTTCATGTGCTGACCTGTCGACACTTTCAGCGAGCGCGGCTCGCGATCATTGCAAGTGCTTCTCAATACCGGCACCCGGGGACGACTGACGGCACTCCTGTCGCACAGCGAGGCCGCCCCGCCCATGGAGCTATTTTACGCGATACAGCCCTGCCGGCGGAACGCATGGCGCGCGGAAACGGCAAAACCAACCGGGAACGCTACAACTCTTGGGGAGTGCGGCGGGGTTAATCGGTCTACAGCCAACATTCCGTTAACGAATGTCGAGCGCGGAAGAGTAAAATCCGGGTGTGTTCTCTTCAACCACCGCACCAGGCTCCAGCACGCCGACCATGCACGCGGTAGCAGTCTCCCCGGCCGAGCCCCAGGCGATGACGCTGCGCGATTCGTTCGTCGCGCGGAGCGGAGGATCGCGGCTTTGGTCCGTAACTCTTCCATGGGCGTTGCTTGCCATTCTGCTGATCGCGCTTTACGACCGCATCGCGATCAAGCTGGCGATGGACTGGTACAACTTCCCCGATTCATCGCACGGATTGCTGATCCCTTTCTTCGTGGCCTTCCTTCTCTGGGACAGACGCCAGTCCCTGGGTAAAGTTGCGGTGCAGCCAAGCTGGACGGGCGTTCCGCTGGTCGCGCTGGGCCTGCTGGTCCTGCTGGTAGGGGTCTTCGGAGCGGACCTTTTTCTGTCGCGGGTCTCCTTCGTCATCCTGGCCGCGGGCATGGTGTGGGTGCTGTTCGGCGCGGGCATGCTGCGCGAGGTGAAGTTCATCCTCTTCGTCTGCTTCCTGGGCATCCCCCTGCCGACGCTGCTGCTGAACCAGATTACGTTTCCGCTCCAACTGCTGGCCTCGAGCGTTGCCAGCACCCTGCTCCCGCTGGCCGGGGTGCCGGTGCTGCGCGAAGGCAACGTCATTCAACTCCCCGCCATGTCGCTGGAGGTGGCGGAGGCGTGCAGCGGCATCCGCTCGCTGATGAGCCTCTTCACGGTCGCGGTCATCTACGGCTACTTCATGGAGCGAAGCACGGCCCGGCGCGTGATCCTGGCGCTGGCCAGCATTCCCATCGCGGTGGTCGCGAACTCCGCGCGCATCTTCGGCACGGGCCTGTGCGTGCAGTATTGGGACCCGGACAAGGCGATGGGCTTCTTTCACGAGTTTTCCGGCTGGCTGATCTTTCTGGTCTCGCTGGCGTGCCTGTACCTGGTGCACACGGCCATGCGGTTGATCAAGCCGGAGGCTCGCGCGAGCGCCGGGCCGGAAGTTCGAGGTGCCGCTTGAGATCGCGCCATCTCTGGGTCATTCTTCTGATGCTTGCCTGCGCCACGGGCCTGGAGCGAGCGCGCGGCGATGTCGACAAGGTGCCGCCGAGCGTGCCGCTGGACCGGCTGCCGACGAGAATCTCCGGGTGGAGCAGCGTCGAAATTCCGCTGTCGGACGATACGCTCGCGACCTTGGGCAAGGGCGTGTTTCTGGATCGCGACTACACGCCGGTGGCCGCGGGCGCGAGCGCGGACGATAGGAAGGAGGCGAACGGCGAGGTATCGCTGTTTATCGGGTATTTCCCGACGCAGCGCACCGGCCAGACCATCCATTCGCCGCAACATTGCCTACCCGGCGCCGGCTGGGTCTTCGATTCCTCGGGCGTCGTCGACCTCTCTGCCCCCGACGGCCGCACGATGCAGGTAGGGGAGTACCTGATCTCGAACGGCGGCTCCAAAGCCGAGGTGCTTTACTGGTATCGCTCGCACGGCCGCACCATGGCCAACGACTGGACCGCGAAGCTGTACACGCTGGTCGATTCCATTCTGTATAGCCGCACCGACGCCGCGCTGATTCGCATCGTGACGCCGGTGCAGCCGGGCGAAGGCCAGGCCGGGGCGCATCGGCGCGCCGTAAACTTCGCCAACCGCATCACCCCCATGTTGCCCGCGTATATTCCGGATTAGAACGGCTGGTTCGGAGACCGCGGGACGGACTGTGTAGAGTAATATTCTGTCCGGTCAAGATCGAGCAGGAGAAGGATTTGTCCATGTTGAAGGTTCGTTTGCCGCACGCCCGTTTGTTCTTCGCTTCACTCTCCGCCTGCGTCTTGCTGGCGTCGCTCGCCGGCTGCAGCCGCGACCCGAACGTGCGTAAGCAGAAATACCTGGCCAGCGGAAAGAAGTACGAGGCGGACAAGAAGTACAAGGAAGCCACCATCCAGTTTTCGAACGCGCTGAAGGTAGACTCCGGCTTTGCCGACGCGCACTTCGAGCTGGGCAAGACCTATCTGCAGCAGGGCAGCATGATGGCCGGGTACCAGGAGCTGCTGCGCACGGTGGATCTCGCGCCGGGCAATGTGGACGCGCGCGCTCAGTTGGGCGACCTGCTGCTGGCGGGCGGCGCGCCGGACCGCGCGCTGGCTCAGGCCAAGGCGATTCTGGCGATCAATCCGAATAACGCGGACGCATACGCCATCATGGCGGGCGTCTCGGCGCGCGCCGGCGACAACGCCAAGGCGATCGAGGAGATGCAGCACGCGCTGACGCTGGACCCCAACCGCGCCGTCTTCCACACCCAGATGGCGTACCTGCGCGGAGCCGTTTCCAGCACCGCTCCCGAGGCTGAATCGGAGCTGCGCAAGGCCATCGAGCTGGACCCGAAGCAGGTGCGGGCGCACCTTGTGTTGGCCGGCGTGCTGGAGCAGAAGGGCGACCGCGCCGGAGCCGAGCAGCAGTATCAGGCGGCCATCCAGGGCGCTCAGGATCTGCCGCAGGCAAGGCTGGCCTTGACCGGGCTCTACCTGCGCGCGGGCGACAAGGCGAAGGCGGAGCAGACGCTGCGCAAGGCCACCGACGAGTTGCCGGATTCCGAGCAGACCGCCTCGCTGCTGCAGAATTTCTACCAGCAGACGGGCCAGGGGGATCGCGCGGAGAGCGTCTACGCGGACCTGGTTTCGTCGCACCCCAAGAACATCTTTCTGAAGATCGTCTACGCCCGCATCCTCATCGGCAAGCATGAAGATGATAAGGCGGCGGCGGTTACCGCGGAGTTGAATAAAAAGAACGGCAACAACCCCGACGTGCAGCTGCTGAACGCGTCCTTGGCGGTGGACCGCGGCAAAATGGACGAGGCGTTCGACACGCTGCAAAAGGCTGCCAAGGATTCGCCGCAGAACTGGGAGGTACAGATGATGCTGGCGCGCATCGCCGCCGCCAAGGGCGATATGCACACCGCGGAGACCAGCTTCCAGGCGGCCGATAAGGCGCGCCCGGGCAATGCGCTGGCGGTCACCGGCCTGGCTGAAATCGCCAGCCGCCGCCGCGACTTCAACCAATTGACCGACCTCGCCGAAAAGACCATCAAGCTGCACCCGGAGTTTGCCGACGCCTATCTGTGGCGCGGAACCGCCGAAGCCAACACCAAGCAGGATGCCAAGGCTGAGGCGGACTTCGAGACCGCCCTCAAGCTGAATCCGAACAGCGTCAGCGGCATGGTCGAGCTGGGCCAGCTGCGGCTGCGGGCGGGCAAGACCGCGGAGGGCAACGCGCTGCTCGAAAAGGCGCTGGACAAGGAACCCAACACGGTGACCGCGTTGAACCTGCTGATTGGTCCGAGCCTGGCCGCGAACGACGCTCCCAAGGCAATCAAGCGGCTGGAGGACCAGATCGCCAAGGCCCCGCAGAACACGGCCTACCTGGACGAGCTCTCCGGCCTGCAGATCGTCATGAAGGACTTCGCCGGCGCGAGGCAGAACGCCCAGAAGGCGATGCAGTTGAACCCCAGCGACGAACACGCGGTGCAGAACTCCACCGCGGCGCTCAGCGGTGCGGGGGACAACGACCAGGCGATCAACGTCTGGCTGAAGTGGCTCGGAGATCACCCCAAGGACGCGATGGCCCTCTCCTCCGTCGCACAGCTGGAGGAGAGCAAGGGAGACCAGGCCAAGGCGACGGAATACTACAAAAAGGCGCTGGATCTGGAGCCGACGCAGGTTGCGGCGTCGAACAACCTGGCTTACCTGCTGCTGCAATCCGGCCAGAATGTGGACGAGGCCCTGACCCTGGCGCAGACCGCCCGGCGCGGCGCCCCCAACTCCCCCAACACCGCCGATACGCTGGCGTGGGTCTACTACGCCAAAGGCCGCTATGCCTCGGCGCGCGACCTGCTGGAAGACGCGGTCAAAGCCTCCCCGAAGGACCCCTCGATCCACTATCACCTGGGCATGGTCTACAGCAAACTCGGCGACAAAGCCGCGGCCACGCTGAATTTAAAGAAAGTTCAGGAGCTGGACCCCAACTCCAAGACCGCAAAAGACGCCGGCGACGCGCTCGCGCATCTCGGCTAGCCCGCTTCGACCAGCTTCACCGGAATGGCTCAAGCCCCGGCGCCGCTGCCGGGGCTTTTTCGCGCCGGTGCGGCAGAGAGGGAAAGCTGCGCTGCGGAAAGACGCATCCTAACCCACCATAGCCTCTTCCCAGATCCATGCCCATACTCGTCATCAACAGCGGCTCGTCTTCCATCAAGTTCTCCATCTTCGATATGGCATCGTCCGAACCGCGCGCGGTCGTCGATGGCCAGGTAAGCGGGATCGGCTCCCCCGACGCGACCCTGTCGATTCACGGCACGGACGCGGCTGAGGATCAGCCCGCGCATGTCGAATCGCAATCGGCGGCCCAGGCAATCGAAGCCGTCTTCGGCGCGGTCACCGGCGCGAGCATGCCGTCAGTCGATGCAGTCGGCTATCGCGTCGTGCATCCCGGCCCCAAGCTGCGCGATCACCAGCGCATCACGCCGGAGGTGCTGCGCGACCTCGAAGACGCCAAGGACTCTTCCCAGCTTCACGAACCCGAACCGGTCGACGAGCACCGCGCGCGGCTAGCGCGCTGGCCCCGCTCAGCTCAGTACGCCTGCTTCGACACCGTCTTTCACCAGACCATGCCGCCTGAGGCCACCACCTATCCGCTGCCCCGGCAGTACGCCGCGCAGGGCGTGCGCCGCTACGGCTTCCACGGTCTCAGTTGCGAGTCCATCGTCCGCCAGATGCGAGCCGGAGGCGCCCGCATGCCGGCGCGCACCGTCATCGCCCACCTGGGTAGCGGCTGCAGCGTCACCGCGCTGCGCGATGGCTGCTCGGTCGACACGACCATGGGCCTGACCCCCACCGGCGGCGTCATCATGGGCACGCGACCCGGCGACCTTGACCCCGGCCTGGTCCTCTACCTGCTCCGGCAACAGCCCCAGGCGTCCACTGCGGTCGACGCCGTCGAGACCATGCTGAACCACCAATCCGGCATCGCCGCCCTCAGCGGCCTGCCCAACGACATGAAGGCCGTGCGCAAGGCGGCGGCCAATGGCGACCCGCGCGCGATGTTGGCGTTGACGGTCTTTACCCGCGGCGTGACCAAGGCCATCGGCGGCTTCTGCTGGCTGCTCGGCGGCCTGGACGCCATCGTCTTCGCCGGAGGCATCGGCGAGCACGACCCCGCCACCCGCGCCGACATCCTCGGCGACAGCGACAAGCTCGGCATTTTGATCGACAATTCACTCAACGCCTCCGCCGATCCCGGCCTGCGCCGCATCACTCACTCTGAGTCCAGGATCGCCGTATTCGTCATTCCCGCGCAGGAAGACCTGATGATCGCGCTGCACGTCGATCGCATGCAGCGCGCCGCGGTGTAGCATCCGATTCATTCAGCCTTCGCACGACCGAGGTCCCCATGAGCAGCGTCCCCCAGCAAAACCCTCAGCCCCTGACTCCCGACGAAGCCCGCACCATCGACGCCTACTGGCGCGCCTGCAATTATCTCTGCGCCGGCATGCTCTACCTCCGCGCCAACCCGCTGCTGCGCGAGCCGCTCAAGCCTGAGCACATCAAGAACCGCCTGCTCGGCCACTGGGGCTCGGACCCCGGCCAGACCTTCACCTGGGTTCATCTCAACCGCCTCATCAAAAAGTACGACCTCGACCTCATCTACATCTCCGGCCCCGGCCATGGCGCGCCCGCCACCCTCTCCAACAGCTACCTCGAGGGCGTCTACTCCGAGGTCTACCCGGAGATGAGCGAAGACCTCACCGGCCTGCAGAAGTTCTTCAAGCAGTTCTCCTTCCCCGGCGGCATCGGCAGCCACTGCACGCCCGAAACCCCCGGCTCTATCCACGAGGGCGGCGAACTCGGCTACAGCCTCTCGCACGGCTTCGGCGCCGCCTTCGACAACCCCGACCTCATCGTCACCGTCGTCGTCGGCGATGGCGAGGCCGAGACCGGCCCGCTCGCCACCTCCTGGCACTCCAACAAGTTCCTCAACCCCATCCACGATGGCGCCGTCCTGCCCATCCTGCACCTCAACGGCTACAAGATCGCCAACCCCACCATCCTCGCGCGCATCCCGCCCGACGAGCTCGACAGCCTCTTCCGCGGCTACGGCTGGAAGCCTTACATCGTGGAGGGCGACGACCCCGCCCTGATGCACCCGCGGATGGCCGCCGCCCTTGAACAGTGCATCCTCGAGATCCGCGACATCCAGCAGCAGGCCCGGGCCGCCGACCCCGCCAAGGTCGAGCGCCCGCGCTGGCCCATGATCATCCTGCGCACGCCCAAGGGCTGGACTTGCCCCAAGGAGATCGACGGGCACAAGCTCGAAGGCTCCTGGCGCGCCCACCAGATGCCCATCCTCGACCCCGTCACCAATCCCGCGCACCTGGCCGAGGTGGAGCGCTGGCTCCGCAGCTACAAGCCCGAAGAGCTCTTCGACGAAGCCGGCAAACTGCTGCCCGAGCTGAAGGCCACCGCGCCCGCCGGCCCCCGCCGCATCAGCGCCAACCCGCACGCCAACGGCGGCCTCCTGCGCAAGCCCCTCAACCTGCCCGACTTCCGCGACTACGCCGTCAAAATCGACCAGCCCGGCGCCATCGAGCTCTCCTCCACCGACACCCTCGGCCACTTCCTGCGCGATGTCGTCCACCGCAACATGACCAGCTTCCGCGTCTTCGGCCCCGATGAAACCGCCTCCAACAAGCTCGACGCCATCTACCAGGTCAGCGGCAAGACCTGGCTCGCCGCCATGAAGCCCCAGGACCTCGACGGCGGCTTCCTCTCCGTCGACGGTCGCGTCATGGAGATGCTCTCCGAGCACACCCTCGAAGGCTGGTTCGAGGGCTACGTCCTCACCGGCCGCCACGGCTTCTTTTCCAGCTACGAGGCCTTCGTCCACATCATCGATTCCATGTTCAACCAGCACGCCAAGTGGCTCGAAAAATCCAAGCTTGAGCTCCGCTGGCGCGCCCCCATCTCCTCCATCAACCTGCTCATCACCTCGCTGGTCTGGCGGCAGGATCACAACGGGTTCACCCACCAGGACCCCGGCTTCCTCGACCTCGTCACCAACAAGAGCCCCGAGGTCACGCGCATCTATCTGCCGCCCGACGCCAACTGCCTCCTCAGCGTCGCCGACCACTGCCTGCGCAGCACCAACTACGTCAACGTCATCGTCGCGGATAAGGCCGCGCACCTGCAATACCTCGACATGGACGCCGCCGTCGACCACTGCACCAAGGGCATCGGCATCTGGAACTTCGCCTCCAACGATGCCGGCCACGAGCCCGACGTCGTCATGGCCTGCGCCGGCGACATCCCCACCTCCGAAGCCCTGGCCGCCGTCGCCATCCTGCGCGAGCGCTGCCCCGAGCTGAAAATCCGCTTCATCAACGTCGTCGACCTCTTCCGCCTCATGCCCGAGCGCGAGCACCCCCACGGTCTCTCCGACCGCGACTTCGACGGCCTCTTCACCAGGGACAAGCCGGTCATCTTCAACTTCCACGCCTACGCCTCGCTCATCCACAAGCTCACCTACCGCCGCCACAACCACGACAACTTCCACGTCCGCGGCTACAAGGAAAAGGGCAACATCAACACGCCGCTCGAGCTCGCCATCCTCAACCAGGTCGACCGCTTCGACCTCGCCATCGACGTCATCGACCGCGTCCCCTCGCTCCAGGCCAGCGCTGCCCACATCAAGGAATGGCTCAAGGATCAGATCACCGACTCCATCGCCTACGCCCACGAAAACGGCATCGACCGCCCCGACATCCGCCAATGGAAGTGGCCCGCCAACCTCGTCCACCCCTGATCCCGCCGCCTCGCTCTTCACGGGGTACTTGAGTAAGACTGCGCCGAACAGCAATTGCCCCGGAACAGCTGACGACAACCGCGTTTATTGGACCCCCGAGCAAAAGGGTTGAGTGAGCGGGATGCCTGTTGAACTTACAGCTGATATGTAGCACGATAGGTATGCGAGGAGGTACGCCATGGCCCAGCTCGAAAAAGCCAAAGTCTTCATGAGCGGAAGGAGCCAAGCCGTCCGTATCCCGGCTCAATTTCGTTTCACCAGCAACGAAGTCTATATTCGCCGCGACGCGAAAAACGGCGACCTCATTCTCTCCCAAAGCCCCGGCAGCTTAGCGGAAATCTTGGCCGCGCTTGATCAACTCGGCGTTCCCGACGACTTTCTTTCTCTGTCCGACCGCGGACAACAGCCGCCCCAGGAAAGACCCGAACTGTGACCGTGCTGCACATGCTTGACACCAACACGATCAGTTGTGAAACGCCAATCTCCCGCCGCACGAGCCCGATTGCTGGCACTCAAACAAGGCGAGATAGCCGCCGTCTCTTCCGTTACGGAGGCCGAGATCCGCTACGGCCTCGCCAAGCGGCCCGAGGCCACTTCTCTCAAAGCTCTCATGGACGGCTTTCTAGCCGGCATCCAGGTCCTTCCATGGGGACGTAAGGAAGCCGATACCTACGGGAGAGTCCGGGCCGAGCTGGAGAAAAACGGCCTGAGCCTCGGCAATATGGACATGATGATCGCCGCGCATGCCATCGCTGTCGGGAGCATTCTCGTGACGAACGATAAAGCCTTCACTCAGGTGAACGACCTGCCTGGTATCGTGAACTGGGCTACTGACCTTTAGTGGGCACTCCACAAACGTCAAAATCGTACGCAGAGGCCCCGCGCCTAACAGCGTGTGAACTACTTGTACAGGTAGCGATTGGGAATATTCTTCAGCGGCGGCACCTGTCTGCCCAGGACTTTTAGAAGAGTGCGAATATTGCCGTAAGTGTCTTCTTCCGAGCGTTGAAACTGCCTCAAAAGGCCGAGTTGGGCGTAAGACACGGGAGTCACATCGAAGCACTCGGTCTCCCACTCCATGTCTCTGCCCCAGGTGATCCCCGCAAGAAATAGGTCCGCGCGGGCACCCGCTTCAAGAAGAAGTCGCATCACCGGCTCGGAACGGTTCTCATTCGAATTAACGGTATGGAAGAGCGGCGTCTGACCGCCAAAGCCTACGGCGTCCTGGTCGGCACGGGCATCGACTGCCGCTCCCAACTCAATCAGCCTGCGAGCAACCTTGAGGTGGCCGTACTCCGCCGCGACATGCAGAAGAGAGACCCCTGTTAAGGGAGTGAACGCGCACACCATGGTGGTCCTGTGCGTAAGGAGGCTTGGATCGCTTTTGACAGCCGTGGAAAGAGCTTCTGGATCGTCGAGTAGGACTGGAGCAAGTTTCGGATCGTCAAGGCTTGCGCCCCGTTCCAGGAGCAACCGAAGACAGGTTGGAAAGCGGTCTGACCTGAGATACATCTCGATCAGCGCATTGACCGGTCGCTTGCCGTCGATTGTTGAGCAGACGTCAAAATCGTCTTCCAACACGGCTTGAATACGG
>CAXTPN010000044.1:0-736 GCA_964246125.1 uncultured Acidobacteriaceae bacterium | reverse complement strand
ACGGGTAGGAGAGTGGAGTTCGAAAGCTGTCAGCAGTTCCGTTTCAACAGAATTCATCGAGCCTCCCCTGAGCTAAATGAAGAGTACGCCTTGATGCGCTACTGAACAACAGAATCGCGGATCGGTCCTCACAAGTTGGCATCGTCGGAAGTATCCAGGGGCGGGCAGGTCCGAAAGCGCGCGTTCACGCCTTGTGCAAACCAACATTCGTGCTTGCACCGAGACAATGAGTGAGAATCCAGCGATCTGCATTGCGCAAACCTGGTGCAACGATGTTTCGATCGCAACCAGGTTGTGCAAACGGAGCCCAGGCGAAGATCTTCAGACGTGATGCTCGTTCCTAGCTTGGCATCGACGGATGCAGCCAACCCGGTATCCTTGGCAGCATGCCCCGCTGCTTCCACCTTGCGCTTCTCGCGCTCTTCACCCTGCCCGCCCACGCGGTCATCATTCGCGGCCACGTCACCACGCCCCTGGGAGCGCCGCTGCCCGGCTCGCGCGTGCAACTCATCTCGCTAAACGGAGGCGCGCGCAACGCCGCCGGCACCATCTCCGGCATCGACGGCGAGTACGAGATCCGTACCGACCTCGCCGGGCGCTTCCTCCTCCTCACCTCGCCCTCCTTCAACGCGCCGCTCTTCGCCCCGCAGATCGGCACGCCCTTCTACGCCGGCCGCACCGACCTCCTCACCCTCGACATCGCCCTCGACACCAGCGCCATCACCCCGCAATCTAC
>CAXTPN010000043.1:0-15167 GCA_964246125.1 uncultured Acidobacteriaceae bacterium | reverse complement strand
GTCCTTATCGGTGTTACTTCTTCTCGAAGGCAAGCGAGGCGGAGTTCATGCAGTAACGCTCGCCGGTGGGGCGAGGGCCGTCGGGAAAGACGTGGCCGAGATGCGCGCCGCAGGTGGCGCAGGTGATCTCGACCCGCTTCATGCCGTAGGCGCGGTCTTCATGGGCCTCTACGGCATCGACCGAGACAGGCGCATAGAAGCTGGGCCAGCCGGAGCCGGACTCGAACTTGGTGTCGGAGGGGAAGAGCGGGGCGTTGCAGGCGGCGCAATGATAGGTGCCATCCTCGTGGTTGTCGACGAGGGCTCCAGTAAAGGCGCGCTCGGTGCCTTTTTCAAACATGACGTGAAACTGCTCGGGGGTGAGAAGGGCGCGCCATTCTTCTGGAGTTTTGTGAACTTTGGTTGTAGTGGACATTTTGAGGCTCCTGGGAATTGGATGCGGCAGCGGGCGATAAGCACGACCTCGCAAGTTGCTTTTGCTTACGCTTCCTTGGCGATGACTTCAATCTCCACAAGCGCGTCCTTTGGGAGGGCGGCTACCTGGACGGTGGAGCGCGCGGGTGGAATGGCGCCTGCGGGAGCGAGGTATTTTGCGTACACCTCGTTCATGGCGGCGAAGTCCTTCATGTCTTTGAGAAAGACGGTGGTTTTAACCACATGGATGAGGTCGATGCCGGCCTGGGAGAGGATGGCTTTGATGTTTTCGAGGACCTGGGTAGTCTGTTCGGCGATGCCTCCGGAGACGAATTGGCCGGTCTTGGGATCGGTGGGAATCTGGCCGGAGGTGAAGAGCATATCGCCTACGCGGACAGCCTGGGAGTAGGGGCCGATGGCAGCGGGAGCGGCGGTGGTGGAGATGGCGGTCTTTGCTTGGGCGGAGATTTGCATAGAGGGATTGTAAGGGAAGACGAAAGAGGCGAAGGGAAGAAAAGGCAACAGCAAAGGAGAACGCAGAGGTTGCGAAGACCGCGAGGTAGGGCGCACGCTAATGGCCGCGAAAGCTGTGGATGAGGCGGCGATCCTTTTTGGACGGCTTGCGCGTGGCGGCGAAAGGGTCTTCGGCGAACATGACGCGGCGGGCTTCGGCGACCTTGGCGCGGAGTTCGCGGCTGGCGTCGGTCTCGCGGTAAAGGCTCTGGGCGATGGCGGCGGAGGCGCGCTGGTCGGAGAGAACGAGGAGCTCGACGGTATACTCGCCGCCCTCGTTTTTGATCTGGAGCATGTCGCCGAGTTTCAGGACGCGCGAAGGTTTGGCGGCCTGAGAGTTGCAGAGGATGTGGCCGGCGTCACAGGCTGCTGTGGCAAGGCTGCGAGTCTTGAAAAAGCGGGCGGCCCAGAGCCATTTGTCGACGCGTAGAGGAGTCATGGATTGATTGTGCATCGCACAGCGCATTTGAGTCCTTTGCGGGGGCGAAAGCGTCTAAAGATTGTGGTATTCTGTGATTCGCTGGGGACGTGCGCCTTCGAATGCCCGACTTCGCTCTAACGCGAAAAGTCACATGGGCTTGCCAACGCGGTCTTTACCGCATCTGGTCCGCAGCCAACTGGAACAACCAAGGGAAGAGCTTCGTCCGCGCAGGAGTGGCGCGAGGCATCTTATGTGCCGCATGGGGGCAGTCCCGAGAACCCAAATGATTCGCAGGAGTGCGTAAACAAGTGGCCGAAGAATTAGATAAGTACGAGGACGAGATTGTAGAAGTTGGCAAGGAGAAGGGCTACATGACCTTTGGCGAGGTCAACGACCTGTTGCCCGAAGGCATTGTGTCGGCCGACGACCTGGACGACCTGCTGACGACGATCAATACGCAGGGTATTGAGCTGGGCGAGAGCCGGATCGGCGAGCGCGAAAAGTATGAGCCGGAGGCGGGCGAGGAGTCCGAGGATGTGGAGCTGGACCTGTCGCCGGGGACGCTCGAAAAGACCAACGACCCGGTGCGAATGTACCTGCGTGAGATGGGCACGGTGCCGCTGCTGACGCGCGAGGGCGAGGTAGAGATCGCCAAGCGGATCGAGCGCGGGCAGATGCGGGTGATGAAGGCGATCTCGCGTTCGCCGATCGTGATCCGCGAGATCGTGGGTCTGGGCGAGGACCTGCGGCGCGGCGTCCGGAACATCAAGGAAGTCGTCACGTTCGACGAGGAAGAACTGACGGAAGAGATCCTGCAGGCTCGGGTGCGGCAGACGGTGGGCCGGATCGAAGTCATCCTGAAGCACCAGAAGAAAATCGCCGGGTACGACGAGAAGATGGAGCACGCCGGTGCGTTGAAAGACGTGAAGGCGAAGGCGAAGGAGCAGCGCAAGCTGCGCTGGCTGATCGGGCGCGAGCATGTGTATGTGAACCGCGTGATCCGCGAGTTGAAATATACCAACGCCGAGAAGAAGCGGCTGTTGGATAAGGTCAACAAGACGGTGGACGCGATGCGGACGCTGGAGCGGCAGATCAAGTCGCTGGACGCGAAGTTCGACGCGTCGAAGAGCGAGGAACTGAAGAAGGAGTACAGGCGGCAGCAGAAGAACTGCCGGCTGGACCTGGAACGTGTGGAGCAGGATGCGGGGATCACGATCCTCGACCTGAAGCGCACGCAGCGCGAGATGATCCAGGGCGACATGGACGCGGAGAAGGCCAAGCGTGAGCTGATCGAGGCCAACCTGCGGCTGGTGGTATCGATCGCGAAGAAGTACACGAACCGCGGATTGCAGTTTCTGGACCTGATTCAGGAGGGCAACATCGGCCTGATGAAGGCCGTGGACAAGTTCGAGTACAGGCGCGGGTACAAATTCTCAACCTACGCGACTTGGTGGATTCGGCAAGCGATTACGCGCGCCATCGCGGACCAGGCGCGCACGATTCGCATTCCGGTCCACATGATCGAGACCATCAACAAGCTGATCCGCACCAGCCGCCAGCTGGTGCAGGAGCTTGGGCGCGAAGCCTCTTCCGAAGAGATCGCCAAGCGGATGGATATTCCGGTGGCAAAGGTGCGTAAGGTGTTGAAGATAGCGCAGGAGCCGATCTCGCTCGAGACCCCGATCGGCGAAGAGGAAGACTCGCACCTGGGCGATTTCATCGAGGACCGGATGGCGGTTTCGCCGGCTGATGCGGTGATCTCCGTCAACCTGAAGGAGTACACCAGCCAGGTACTGCGGACGCTGACTCCGCGGGAGGAGCGTGTGATCAAGATGCGGTTCGGGCTGGAGGATGGGTCGGAGCACACGCTGGAGGAGGTTGGTCAAAGCTTCCAGGTGACGCGCGAGCGCATCCGGCAGATTGAGGCCAAGGCGCTGCGCAAGCTGCGGCATCCCAGCCGAAGCCGGAAACTGAAGGCGTTTGTGGATGGGGTGAAGGACGCCTAGCGGCCAGAACGGAAGATCGATGGGACGCGACGGCTCTGGCTGTCGCGTTTCTTTTTGGGAGAAAGCAATTTGTCAGGGCGTGGTGGAGAGCATATAAAGGAGTCGGCTTTTCGGAGTGGTCAGACCGGAGCCGCGACTTGTGGAGGATGTATGAGCACGAACCAAAGCAGCAGGCGGGAGTTCTTGAAGCAGGGTGGGCTGATAGCGGGGGCGGCGGCGGTGCCCGCGTGGACGGCGGCGAGCTACGCGCAGATTGCCGGGGCCAACGACCGGGTGAGGGTCGGCGTAGTGGGTTGCGGCGACCGCATGCTGGGTGGAGATATTCCGGCGTTTGTGGCGAGCCAGAAGGAGATGAACTTCCAGCTGGTGGCCGTGTCGGATATCTGGAAACACGCACGCGAGAACGGCGCGGCGGTGATCGAAAAGAAGAGCGGAAGCAAGGTCGATACCGTGCGCAACAATGACGAACTGTATGCACGCAAGGATATCGATGCGGTGATTATCGCGACGGCGGATTTTCAACATGCGCGGCACGGCATCGAGGCGGTGAATGCGGGTCGGGATGCGTATGTGGAGAAGCCGACGGCGCACTTCATGGACGACGCCAGGGATTTTCGCGCGGCGGTACACAAAAGCGGCAAGATCGTGCAGGTGGGAACGCAGCGGAGAAGCACGCCGAGCTATATGAAGGCGGCGGAGTACATCAAGAGCGGGAAGTTCGGCGACATCGTGATGGTGGAGATGAGCTGGAATGTGAACCAGCCCGGGCGTTGGCGGAGGCCGGATGTGGTGCCGCTGCTGAAGGAAGAGGATACGGACTGGAAGCGGTACTCGATGGGTCGCATCAAGGACAAGTTCGATGCGCGCAAGTACCTGGAGTTCCGGCTGTTCTGGCCGTATAGCTCCGGCATTCCGGACCAGTGGCTGGTCCACCAGATCGATACGGTGCATTGGTTTACGGGGCTGCCGCATCCGCGTAGCGTGGTGGCGAACGGGGGAATCTACCAGTGGAAGGATGGGCGAACGAACTGGGACACGATGACGGCGGTGTTCGACTATGGCCCGCTTGACGACCTCACGAAGGGGTTCCAGGTGCAGTACACGTCGCGATTTTCAAACTCGGCCGGCGGGGTGAAGGAGCTCTATTACTCGAACGCCGGGATGATCGATATGGACAAGCAGACGGTGACGCCGACAGGCGGTCTGACGAAGCGGTTTGCGGATGAGATGCACATGCAGCCGCACCTGCTGGAGGCGACGGCGCTGGGCGGCGGGGAGAAGGTGTCGACGGACGCGGATACGAAGGGCGATCCGCAAACAGCGGCCAATATGCGGAACTGGATGGAGTGCGTGCGGTCGCGGAAGACGCCCAACGCGAGCATTGAGGCTGGGTATAGCCACTCCATCGCGCTGTGCATGAATGTGGCGGCGATCCAGACGGGGCAGAAGGTGACCTTCGACGAGAAGACGCAGCAGGTGATGGCTGGAGGCAAGGTGTATGCGTAGGTGGGCTTTGCTCGGAGTGGCGATGGCGGGGCTTGCGGGACTGGCGCAGGCGCAGGGCCGGCACGGTGGCGGAGGAATGCGGGTGGTCGCCGATGAGGCGGGACGGCGAGTCGACGTTACGTTCGACGGGCAGCCGTTTACCTCGTATGTGTGGCCGGAGTCGCTGACCAAGCCTGTGCTGTATCCGCTGATCGCGCCTGGTGGCATTACGGTCTCGCGGGGCTATCCGCTGGAGCCGCGCACGGGCGAGCGGGTCGACCATCCGCATCATGCGGGGATGTGGTTCAACTACGGCAATGTGAACGGCTTCGACTTCTGGAACAACTCGACAGCGATCAAGGCTGCGGACCGGGAGAAGATGGGCACGACCCGGCTGGTGAAGATCGTTTCAACGAAGGGTGGCCCGGATCGCGGCGAGCTGGTGGTGGAGACGGTGTGGACCACGGGCAAGGGCCAGGACCTGCTGGTGGAGACGACGCGGCTGACGTTTATTCATCGCGCGGACGCCAATGTGATCGACCGGGTGACGACGCTGAAGGCGCTGGATCGCGCGGTGTTTCACGACGACAAGGAAGGCTTGCTGGGCATGCGGGTAGCCCATTTTCTGGAGTCGGCCGATGAAAAAGGCGGCATGTTCGCGGATGCGAGCGGGCGCCCGACGCAGGTGGCGGCGGCCGACACCACAGGAGCCAGCGGCGTTTATCTGACCAGCGAAGGCAAAACCGGCGGGGCGGCGGGGTGAAGCCGCGTTGGCTGGAGTATTCTATCGGGCACGACTCCGTCGTCGGGAACGGCGGGAGCAATGGAGGGTACGGCGGCAGGGCAGGCAGTCACGATCGGCATCTTCGATCATCCCGGCAATCCAGGGTATCCGACCTACTGGCATGCGCGCGGCTATGGGTTGTTCGCGGCGAATCCGCTGGGCGACAGCGTCTTCGACCCGAAGGCGCCCAAGCACGACTTCACCATCGAAAAAGGGGAAAGCGCGACATTCCGTTATCGCGTGGTCTTCTACGCGCGGACGGCGACCGCGAAAGAAGCGAATGCCGAAGCGGATGCTTACAAGGCAGAGGGCAAGTAGGCGTTAGAGCATTTCGGGAATGCCGCTCGAAGCAAAAGAGAATTGGTGGAGGCGACGGGTGTGGCCGCTGGTAAGATTGCGGCTATTGCCGGCCCGGAGCGACTTTGTCCTTTTTTCCGAATTTGATCTCTGAGCGTAAAGCTGCCGGTGCGCGCGCGCCGTTGAACTATGGCTGGATGATCTTCGCGGCGCTGCTGTTCCTGGTGCAGGCGCTGCCGTATCTCTCCCACCGCTGGGTAACGGATGAGAGCTGGTATGCGGGGCCGGCGTACTCGCTTGCGCATGGGGACGGGATGCGGGATCCGGCGATAGGACCGAACGACCTCGAAAACCACTTCGATGCGCGGCCGCCCGGAACGGCGATGGTGATTGCGGGTGCGTTCCGTATGTTCGGCGAGGGCCAGGTGGCCGCGCGGCTAGGTTCCGTGCTGGCTGGATTGCTGGTGGTGCTGCTGGTTTATGTGCTGGCGCGGGATGTAATTGGCGACGAGGGCGCGGTGCTGGCGATGCTGGTGCTTGCGACCGACAATCTGCTGGTGCTGGTCTCGCGGACCGCCCGGCCGGAGGCGCTGACGACTCTGTTTGTGATGCTTGCCTTGCTCGCCGTGAAGCAGTATCGAACCCGGCCCAGCTTGTTGTGGCCACTGTCGAGCGGGCTGCTGGCTGCGGCGGGCACGATGTTCCACATCACGCTGCTGGGCTACCTGTGCTCGATCAGCTTGCTGGCGGTCGTGCTGGACGTACGGCGCAAGATCATGCCGCTGCGCGGGCTGCTGGCCTTCGCGGGCGCTTATCTCGTCGGGCTGACGCCGTTTGCGATCTGGATTCTCCACGCTCCGCTGGGCCGCGAGGGCTTTCGCGAGGAGTACCTTAGCCGCGCCGGCGGAGCCTCGCTAGGGGTCAAGTTCCTGCACGAGGCGCATCGCTATGCGGACCTGCTGGGCTTCAATATCCTGCACGGGCACGGACTGGACCGCTTGCCGCTGCGCCTGCCGATCCCCCTCCTTTTCCTCACCGCGAGCTATTTACTCTGGCGCTACCGCAGGAATTGGTTCTGGGTTGAAGTGCTTCTGCTGCTGCCTACAATCCTGTGGCTGATCGACACCGTCAACAAGTCGTCGCGCTATCTGGCGCTGCTGTCGCCGGTCTTTGCGCTGGCGATTGGAGCAGGTGTCGCGGCGGTCCAGGGGCGTGTTCTGCTCCACCGTGTGATGGCCGTCGCGGCCGCCCTGGTGGTCGTGGCGCAGCTTGGCGCCAACGCGGTGCTGCTGCGCGCGGCGCGTTCAGCCGACTACACGCATGTGGCCGAGGAGCTGCGCAGCGTCGTTCCGGCCGGCCAGACCGTGTATGGCACGATCACGTTCTGGCTCGCATTTCGCGACTATCCCTACATCTCTTACGAGCGCACCGACCCGCGCATGGCGGCGGACGACTTCCACGCCCGCTACTTCGTGGTGGGCGATCGCATGATGACGAACGGCGGCGGCATGGACGAGCAATACTACAAAGCCCTGAACGAGCACCTTGGTGACGTACTTACGCGCGCGACGCTCCTGGGCGACTTCCCCGATCCCTACTACGGCGACCTGAAGGTCTATCGCATCGCCGCGCGGTAGAGCCTACATGTTGGTGTGGCCGCCGCGCATCTCTTCGTTGAAGCTCGGCTTGATGTTGAGCAGCGCCTGCGCCAGCTCGGCCTGATACTGGGGTTTCCGCTGCATCAGCGCTTGGGTGGGCGAGCCGTAGGCCGGGTCCGCGGAGAGTGCGATCGTCCCCTCGCGGGCCAGCGCTTCGGCGGAGATCTTCAGGTCGGCTACCGTGGCGTTCAGGTACTGCGCATCGCGCGGGTCGAGCAGCCAGACCGCCGCCCCACCGCCCAGCACGCCTGAGAGCCAAAAGCTCTTCGCCGCGAGATACGCCCTGCGCTGCGGCTCGGTCGTATCGTTGAAGACGAACTTTCCGGTTCGCGGCGAGTAGTAGCGGGTAGTCACCGGCACAGGCTGGCGATTGCCGGACTTCACCAGTTCGAGCTGGCCCTGGTCGAGCGTCTTGCGCACCGCATTCAGGATGAACGACTCGGCGAACGGCTGCTCGGGCGCGCGCACGATCTCGCGGAACGTCACCGTCATCGCGGCCGCGATCTTCGCGTGCAGCACGCTGCCCTCGCCGTCTTCGAGGTTGATCTGGCCGTGCACCAGCGAGGTGTCGGCGCCCGCGGTGGACTCGTGAAAAGGCCATGCAAAGCCCGAGTAGCTCAGGGGAATGCCACTGAGCGTCAGAAAGGTGTTGGGGCGCGGATTGCGCAGTCGGTTGGCCGTCTCCGCCAGAAAAATGTTCAGCTGGTCGGCAAACTCCGGCGTGGTGGCATCGAAGGTGTTCGAGAGTTCGAGTTGGAGAGTCTGTGCCGGGTGAGGTGCCAATACCAGCGTAAAGCGAGTGGTAGGGTCGCCGGCGAAGCTGACGGCGGGCTCGGACGCGATCACCTGGATGCCGGCGGCGGAAGCCGCGGCCGCGATCTGCGACGGGAGAGCCGCGTTCAGGGCGGGCTGGGTAACGGTTGTCATGGGTACCTTGATTCCTTTGCTGCTGCGTGTGTTCAGGTGATTTCCATCTTACTGGAATGGGACGGTGCGATGTGGCCCAGGGTCCACGCGCTAACCGGCGGGTAGGTTCAAGCATCTGACAGGGCATGAGCGGAGAGGCGGCTGGCATCGGTTGGCGGGCGGGGTTGTCGGTGGCATTTCTGTGCTGCGGCTTTGCGGCAACGGGGGTGCGAGCTCAGGATCCCAGGCAACTGATTGAGTCGGTGGTCGCTCACGAGAATGAGGCGTCCGCGCATCGCGGTCGGTATGTCTACATGTCTGAGGAGCGGTCGGATCGAACCAACGGGCATCTCTGGCGGGAGAGGGTTGCCGAGACCGACTGGGGCAAGGTCCGGTATCTGCAGGCCGAGGATGGGCAGCCTTTGAGCGGCGATCGCCTGGCCGCGGAGAAGGCTCGGCTGGCCGGCGACGCCCAAAACCCGGAGTCGTTCAAGCAGAAAGAGGCCGCCCGGGGAGAAGACGAGCAGCATGCTCGCGAGATGATGAAGCTGCTGCCGAAGGCGTTTCTGTTTGATCCGCCCAACCCGGACGGGCAGTATCTGCGCATCGCCTACAAGCCCAACCCGGACTTTTCGCCCGGCAGCCTGGAGGAGCGCGTGCTGCACTCTATGGTGGGTTCCGTGCTCATTGACCCCAAACTGATGAGGACGCGCGAGATTGAAGGCAGGCTCCCGCAGGACGTAAGCATCGGCTTCGGCTTCCTCGCAACCGTGAAGGCGGGCAGCAACTTCAGCACCACGCGCGAACACCTGGAAGGGGTTGACTGGAAGACCGAGACCCTACACACCGACATCAACGGCAAAGCCATGTTCCTCAAGACCATCGCCCGCAAGCAGGAGGGCAGGCACTGGGACTTCAAGAAGATCGCGGACGGCATGTCCGTCGCGGACGCGGTAAAGCTGGTCGAGCAGTGAGACGCAGCGTCTTTTCGAGCGTTCTCTGTCGGTAGTCTCCTAATCGAGACTGTCTAACCTTAGACCGGTCTCTAATATAGATGGATGGGTTCTGTCTTTGAAGTGTTTCGTACCGCCGGCTGTGGCGGAAGGCGAGGACGGCTTACCCTGCCGCATGGCGTGGTGGAGACTCCTGTCTTCATGCCGGTCGGCACCCAGGCTACGGTCAAGGCCGTGCCGCAGGGTACCTTGGAGACGCTTGGCGGCAGCGGGTGCGGCGCGCAAATCATTCTTGCGAATACCTACCATCTCTATCTGCGGCCGGGGCACGAACTGGTTCGCCGCATGGGTGGAGTCCACAAGTTCATGAGCTGGGACCGGCCCATGCTAACCGACTCCGGCGGCTTTCAGGTCTTCAGCCTCAGCAAGCTGCGCAAGATCACTCCCGAAGGGGTTGAGTTTCGGTCGCATCTCGACGGCAGCCGCCACTTCTTTTCACCCGAGCACTCGATTGCGGTACAGATCGCCCTCGGGGCGGATATCGCGATGGTCTTCGACGAGTGCGTGGAGCACCCGGCGACGTTCGACCGGACCAAGCAGTCGATGGCCCTGACGCATGCGTGGGCGGCGCGGTCGAAGGCCTACTTTGAGCAGCATCAGCAAGAGGTGCCCTGGTACGGGGAGCGCGGCGGGCAGACGCAGCGGCTGTTCGGGATCGTGCAGGGCGGCATGTATCCGGGGCTGCGGCAGGAGTCCGCCCGGCGGCTGGTGGACATGAACTTCGACGGGTATGCCATCGGAGGGCTGGCTGTGGGGGAGCCGCGCGAAGTAACCCGGGAGATGATCGCGCTGACGCTCGAAAAACTGCCCAAGGACAAGCCCCGGTATGTCATGGGGGTTGGCTACCCGGATGAGATTGAGGAGTATGCGCGGATGGGCGTGGACATGATGGACTGCGTGCTGCCGACGCGCGCCGGGCGGCATGGCCTGGTCTTCACGCGGATGGATGGCGTGGTGACGCGCATGAATATCAGGAAACTGGAGTACGCCGAGGACCGGAAGCCCATCGACGCGGAGTGCGGCTGCCCGGTGTGCCGGCGCTACTCGCGGGCCTACCTGCGGCACCTGGTCGCGGCGGGAGAGCCGCTGGCTGCGACGCTGCTCTCGGTACACAATCTGGCGTTCTACCTGGAGACAATGGAACGGGTGCGGCGTGAGCTGGGCGCCGGGATGCATCCTACGGGAGAGGGTCAACAGGTCCTTTAAGGAGGATTGATGGAGAGCGAACGCGAACGGTTGGGTCGGCTTTACGAAGAACTAGGCGATGACCACCTGCGCGATCTGGCGGAGGAGCCGGACGCGCTGACCGACGACGCGCGGCTGGCGCTGTCGGCGGAGATGCGGCGGAGGGGCTTCGCGCCCGAGCCCGCCGAGCCTATCGTCGCAACCGTGGAGCCGGAGCGCGAGACCGGCTTTGGCCCCGGCATTCCGGGAGTGTTCCCGGCCAGCGCTTCAATGATGGAGCAGGCGCTGGAGCCCTCGCAAACTCCGAAGGATGGCCTGAGTACCCTGATCTCGTTCTACGACGGCATCGAACTGGCGAAGGCCTGCGCGATCCTCGAAGACGACGGAATGGAGCCGGTGATCGAGCCGATCGCCGGCGACGCGATGTCCGGAGTGCCGCCGCGCTTTGAGGTCTGGCTCGATTCACGCGGTATCGAACACGCAAAGACGCTGCTGCGGGCCGGCATGGGTCTGTTTCCGCTGGCGGAGGTCGCCGCCGGGGGAAACGACACGCCCCTCCCCGGCGACACCTCGGTCGACAGCCGCATGGTGGTAGGACAGTTCGAGACCCGGGTGGAGGCCGAAGAAGTGCGGGCGATGCTGGCGGGGGAGGGGTTCAGGGTGGTGATCGAGACCGACTCCGATGATCCGGCGTTGTCGCTGGTGACGGTTCCGGCGGCGGAGCAGGAACTGGCCCTGGACGCGCTCGCCAGGCGTATGGGCTTGCAGTAGCCGCCTTGGGAAAAAAGTGCGTGCAGTGTATAGGTCAACTCCTCTGGAATCAGGATTTTGCGCGGAACAAGAACGCTGGTCCAGACCTAAGTCCAATGTTTTGAAGATTTTGCGCGATATTGACGGGGTGGGGGGTATACTACGGACTACGTTGCGGATTCTGAGAAATGGCTCGTCGCGGCAGCTTTGCGGTTGGCCTGAGTGGTGAGTGTGCAAGTGAGTATTCTGGCAGTGTGGCTGCAAAGCGCCGGTGGTTTCGGCGGACTGGGTTCGCTGGGCGGCCTGGCCCTGCCGGTCGTGTTTATCGCGGCGATGTACTTTCTGATGATTGCGCCGAATCAGAAAAAGCAGAAAGCCTGGCAGCAGATGTTGAGCGAGTTGAAATCGGGCGACAAGGTGACGACCAGCGGCGGCCTGCGCGGGGTCGTGCTGCAGGTAAAGGACGATGTCGTGATTGTGCGGGTGCAGCCCGACAACATCAAGCTGGAGTTTGTCAAAAGCGCGATTGCGGCAGTGACGACCGAAGAAGTGAAGAGTTAGGGCAAACAATCAGTTAGACTAGGGTGACACACGATCAGCCGTCCTGAGCCTGCAGGGGTTTGAGGGCGCGGGATAGAGGAAGAGACCGGGTGTTTCGCTGCCTTGGCGCGCGGCGGAATCGCTCCGACAGAACATCATGGGCAAGAATCCCGCCACGAAAGTGGCACTCATTATCGCCGTACTGCTGTTCTTTCTGTACGGCATCATCGGCATTCCGCATGCGACTGGCAAGGGACTCGGCGACTCGCTGAAACAGTCTCTGGCCGACAGAATTCACCTTGGGCTGGATCTGAAGGGCGGCATCCACCTGGTGCTTCAGGTCCACGTGGCTGAGGCGGTGGCTTCGGCGACCGATCGTGACGTGCAGCGGATCGAGTCGGAACTGACCCAGGCGGGCGTGACGGCCGCGCAGGTGGCGAAAATGGACGCCGCGCACCCTGAGGTCATTACGATTTCCGGCGTAACGCCTGCACAGAACAGCCAGGTACGGTCGCTGCTGACAACCAATGAATATTCGGGGTACGACGTCGCGGGCCAGCCGGACGGCAGCTTGAAGATGACGATGAAACAATCGGCGATTGCAGAGCGCGAGAAGGCGACTCTCAATACGTCGATTGAGACGATCAGTGAACGCATCAACAAGCTGGGCGTCTCGGAGCCGACGGTTCAACAGTATGGGCTGGGAGACAACCAGATCCTGGTGGAACTGCCAGGACTGGACGATCCGTCGCGCGTCGAGGATGTGATTCAGTCGACGGCAAAGCTGGAGATTCATGCTGTCGATGGTGATCCAAGCGGCTATGCCGACGATCAGGCTGCGCTGGCGGGAATGAGCGGCGCGCTGCCTAGCGACGATACCCTGGTCCATGGTTCGCCGACCCTGGGCGCGCCGGACCGCGTGTATGTGCTGAAGCGCGCCAGCGAGGTCGAGGGCACGGACTTCCGCGACGCCCAGCCGTCAACGGATATCAACGGGCGGCCGAACATCCACTTTACGCTGACCGCCGAGGCGGGACAGCGCTTCTTCAAGTACACGGACGCGCATAAGCAGGGCGGCGCCACCCCGGGGTCGATGGCTATCGTGCTCGAAAACAGGGTGCGCGAAGTAGCGTCAATCAACTCCGCGATTTCAGATTCGGGGGAGATCACGGGCGGTTTCACGAAGCAGCAGGCGGAAGACCTTTCGCTGATGTTGCGGACGGGCGCTCTGCCGGCCTCGATCTCGTATCTGGAGACGCGGACAGTTGGACCCTCACTGGGTGCGGCGAGCATCCGCCAGGGGGTTATCGCGGCGATTGCGGGTATGGCCGCCGTGATGATCTTTATGCTGGTGTACTACAAGGGGTCCGGGGTTAACGCGGACTTGGCGCTGATCCTCAATCTGATCATCCTGCTCGGCTTCATGGGCTATTCGCACGCGGTGCTAACGCTACCGGGAATTGCCGGAGTCATCTTGACGATCGGCATGGGCGTGGACTCAAATGTGCTGATCTTTGAGCGCATTCGCGAAGAGCTGCGGTCAGGCAAGACGGCTGCGGCGGCGGTGAAAGAAGGGTTCGCGCATGCCTGGATCACCATTGTCGATACGCACGTTACGACGATTGTTTCGGCGATCATTCTATTGATGTTCGGAACCGGTCCGGTGAAGGGTTTTGCAGTCACACTGATGGTCGGGTTATTTGCGAACCTGCTTACGGCAGTCTTTGTGTCGCGGATGATCTTCGATTGGCACCTGAAGGATAAGGACCGGAGTGCGGTGCTGTCGATTTGAAATTTGTATTTTGGAAGTTAAAGGGCGTTGGACGCCGAGGTTTGGAAAAGCATGGAATTGTTTCGTCAGCCGAATATCGATTGGCTAGGAAAGAAGTGGTACTTTCTGGGCTTTTCGCTCATCTTCTCCGTCGCCGGGTTGCTGAGTATTGCATTTTGGCATCATCTGCCACTGGGCGTGGATTTCAAGGGCGGCACGCACATTACCGTGAGCTTTGCGCAGCCGGTGAACGAAGAGCATCTGCGCCAGGCGATGAACGAGGGTGGCATCCACGATGCCACGATTCAGCGGATTAGCGGCAGGGTGGGCGACGTATCGAGCGGCTCGGGAAACCAGGAGATTATTGCTCTGCCACAGTCGACGGCGACAGATGCCAACCACGATGCCGGCCGTGACGCGGTCGAAAATGCGCTAAAAGCGAACTATCACGATTCAGCGTTTGAGGTGCAGCAGGTCGACATCGTGGGACCCACCGCCGGCAAGCAACTGCAAAAGCAGGCGCTCTACGCGACGGCATATTCGCTGATCGGCATGTTGGTCTATCTGTGGTTCCGCTTCGAACTGATCTACGGCGTGGCTGCCGTGGTGGCGGTATTTCACGATACCCTGATTACAATTGGCGCATTTTCACTGTCAAACCAAGAGATTACCCTGACGGTCATCGCTGCCATTTTGACTTTGA
This sequence comes from uncultured Acidobacteriaceae bacterium, assembly GCA_964246125.1. Taxonomy (GTDB): domain Bacteria; phylum Acidobacteriota; class Terriglobia; order Terriglobales; family Acidobacteriaceae; genus Edaphobacter. The sequence continues at coordinate 721 of CAXTPN010000043.1, read as the reverse complement.
TCGGCTACTCGATGAACGATACGGTCGTGGTCTTCGACCGGATTCGCGAGAACCTCGCAATGAGCAGGCACGAGAGTCTGAGCGATCTGGTCAACCGAAGCATCAACCAGACGTTGAGCCGGACGGTTTTGTCTTCTGGGCTGACGTTCCTTACGGTTATGTCGCTTTATCTGTTTGGGGGCGAGGTTCTGCATGGATTTTCGTTTGCCTTGGTTGTCGGCATCCTGATCGGAACGTATTCTTCTATCGCGGTGGCGGCCCCGATGCTGGTGGCGTGGCAGGATTACCGGTCAAGACAGGGAAAGACTTCTGAAACTTTGCCCGCAAGCCGTGCCCGGGTTAGGAAACGGTAGCGCTTTTCCAAACTTTATGCTCTTACTCCTGAGAGCAATCTGGCCTGAGAGCAGGGTTCCCGCTTTTCAGGAACATTTTGAAAGGTGGCGGTGTCTAAGCAGGATAGCCCAGCCACTCAGGGCATCTGTTAAGCTACAGCTTGTAGGAATAGTATTAGCTTCTGAATTCGTCCCGAGGCTACCACCATGTTTGAAGATTCCCTCGTAGATTCCGGCGGTCGGCTAAAGACCAAGTCAAAGTATTGGATGATTGGCACAGCCATTTTGAATGGCGTGATCGTTCTGATCATGATCATCCTCCCACTAATCAACCCCGAGGCGTTGCCAAAGACCGCGATGACAGCAATGCTGACCGCGCCGCCCCCGCC
>CAXTPN010000042.1:0-15585 GCA_964246125.1 uncultured Acidobacteriaceae bacterium | reverse complement strand
TTGCGCGGCGGGAGCCAGGGCGATAGCGTGTACCGCAATTGAATGTCATTTGATTCTAGTGGACCGCGGGACGCGAACGCACCAGCGTGCGGTGGCGACGCATCAGCAGCACCAGCGCCCGACGCAGGTACATGGCGAGCAGCGGCATGGCAATGGCGGCCACAACCGCCCAGACGATCAGGGCGTGCCATTCCCACTGCCAGATCTCGTGAAACAGGCGCCAGGGGTGGTGGCTGAGATGCTCGATTTGCCGGCGGTCGAGGGGCAGGCGGCGGGTGTGAAAGAGGTAGACGCCAAGTTGAATGAACGGCAGAAACAGCAGCAGGTGGAGGGGCGACGCCGCATGCGCGCCGATCTGCGATGCGATCTGATTGAGGCCAAAGGACCATGCGAGCATGATCACCAGGATCGTCGTGACACCCACCGAGGGGTTGATCCCTATGACGATGCCTAGGGCCAGACTCCATGCCAGACGCCGGGGGGTGACGCCGCCGCGCAACTGACGAAGCAGCGGTCGCAGAACTTTACAGCGAAACCACTCGCGTACCGACTCAGGTACCAGCATATGGGGGTATGACGCCGAAGTGCCTCGGTTTGGTTAGCGCGAACGTATATCTTGACTGGCGGGCATCGCGGTAGACTCAAAGTCGGGAGCGTCCTCTTCCAAAGAGCAGGTAGAGGATGATGAGGCCGATGATGATGTCCAGGGTTCCGCCACCGTAGTAGCCGAGGCCGGGACCCATGGAATAACCCCCTCCGCCAATGACTAGCAGGAGGATCACGAGAATGAGTATGAGAGGCATGCGGGAGTTTAGCACGAGCGCTCAAGCAAGCGAGGAACCTCACGGTGTTTGGGAGAGGTTAGGTGCTCGGCGGAAAGTTGCGCAAGGCATGCTGCAATGTTCCATCATCGCGAGCAGGAGGGCGAAAACGTCATGAAACCGATTGAGATAGCTTGCCGCCATCAGTACGCAGACCTGACAAATTGCGGCGCCGGGGCAGGGGAGCCGTGCGTGTGGGGTGACGAGGACTGCGGTCAGGGTGTCGATGCGGAAGGCGAGCCAACGTTTCACGCAGAGCGGGTCGAGGATGCGGCCGCGGTTGGCGAGCCGGGCGATGTGGAGATTAGCGACGAAGCACTCGACCGCGTTGTGGATGAGATGGAGATCGACTGAGGGATACTGCCGAATCAGCGATGGTGGACCGGTGGTTCTGCTCGGGGGCCATTCATGCCGCCGCTGATTGCAATGGGCGGTCCTATTTGCCGAACTGCAAACGGGGCTGGAGGTGTTTGCGTTAGAAAACTGAGGAAGAGCTGCTGTTGAAAGCCATTCGTTTTACAGGTCGGTTGCCCAGTCTTTGATCGATAGGACGGGTGTCAACTGACGGAAGGCTTGGTCGTGCGTGACCAAGATGGCGTTAGTCGCGATGGCGTGAGCCGCGATGAGCAAGTCCATGAACGCGAGACTCATTCCGGTGGCGTTAAGAGTAGCTCGAAGTTTTCCGTAGACCTGTGCCGTTTGAGAGGTCCAAGGAAGAATTGTGACTGTAGCAAAGAACAGTTCGAACGCGCTGCGTAGCCGGGTGGCCCCCACCTTCTTTTCCAGTCCGAAGCGAAGTTCCGCCTCGGCGATGCTGGAGAGTGCGATGAGGCCGTTTGGCTCTCTATCGAGGTAGGTGCGTCGAGCCGCTGGAGAACGCCCGCTGACGAGGAAGCTGGCGGTGTTCGTATCGAGCATATAGAGCGTAAGCAGGCTCAAAAGAGGTTGTTTTCCGGAGGCAATGAGAGGTCGCGTTCAAGTACGAAGTCGGCGGCGCCCGCCTGATCGAGTCTCTCAAATACTTCTGCCATGGAGGACCGAAGTGGCTTCTCGGATAGCGTTATCGTCCCGGTGGTTGGGTCTTTTTGGGTGTAAACTTCAGCGGTGTTGAAGCGGTACTCGGCGGGGATGGTGACGTGTTGGCTCCTGCCATTCATGAAAACTCTTGCCTTGGTGGCTTGTGCCATAGACACCTCCTGCTAAGTAGCTTGCTATGTACTAATGATCATGTCAAGCACCGGAGAAACTGACGGGATTCAAGGAACAACCCGGTGAACTCCAGACCTAGCTTCGGCTCTGGAACATCAGCCAGCAGACATCACGGAGTGTGTTGGTGGACGCGGAAGGAATCGAACCTTCAACCAGTCGATTAAGAGTCTGAAGTTTTGGCTTCGCAAAGGGTTGCACAGCGATGCATGGAAGCGTCATAAGTCATTCATTACAAGTAAGTTGTATACTCTATACAAGAGGCATGAGATTGCATGGAGGTGCATGAAAGTCCGCACCAAACAGCCACCAAAACAGCCACTAAAAAGGCGGGGCCAATTTCGAGAGATGGAGATACAGTATGGCAAGAGCTGTGCGCGGGGTCTTTGAACATCCATTAGACAGTGGCGTGTGGTGGATTAACTTTTACTTCGCGGGTAAACGTCACCGGGAGAAAGTCGGGCGTCGGTCCGATGCTGTCGCCCTCTATCAAAAGAGGAAGACGGAAGCCAGAACAGGGTTGAAACTGCCTGAGACACTCAGGGTCACGAAGGCCGTCCTCTTTGAGGATCTTGCCAAGGATGCGATGCTGTACTCCGCGGCACACAAGCGTAGCCACCGTGGCGACTTGTGCAACCTCAACAGCATCCTGCCGGTCTTCGGCAAATTGAAGGCCGACGAGATCAAGCCCGCACAGATTGCTTCGTATCTGGCCAGCCGGATCGACTTGAAACCCGCCACCCTGAATCGCTATCGCTCCACCATGTCGATGATCTATGCCGAAGGCATACGAAATGGCCGTGTCGACGGCAATCCCGCGCGCTTGGTCCGACTTCGGAGGGAGGACAATGCACGCATCCGATTTCTCTCGTTTGAGGAGGAGGCGACTATACGGAGACACATCCAGGAACGGTGCCCGGTCCATGAACCTGCCTTCACCTTAGCCGTGGAAACGGGAATGCGGATGTCGGAGCAACATTCGCTTGAGTGGGATCACGTTCATCTTGAACGAAGACAGATTGAATTGACGCAGACGAAGAACGGGAGCAAGCGGGTGGTGGTTCTCAATGAGAACGCGCTGAAGGCGTTGCGAGAATGCGCAGGCCGCCGCAACCCGAAGACCAAGCGCGTCTTTCTAAGCCGCTATGGGGAGCCTATGGACAGCCCGAGGGCATGGTTCAAGCTGGTGATGAAGGATGCTGTCGAAGAGCAGCCAGGCTTGAGCAATGTGACCTGGCACGTGTTTCGCCACACGTTTATCAGCAGATTAGTAATGGCCGGGGTCGATCTGAGGACCACACAAGAGCTAGCGGGGCACAAAGACATCAGTATGACTGTCCGATACGCGCATCTGTCGCCCGATCACAAGCTAAACGCGATTGACCGGCTAACCGCTTTCCGTGCTCTGGAGGAGGCTCGCGTAGCCTCTCGGGTTAGCCTTGTAGCGTAATACCCAAGACTAGATCAAGACATTCAACAAACCCTCTTTGGGGGTTTGCTTTGTGATGGCGTGTGATTTTATCCCGCAAGACGCTCGGGATGATCCGCGCGAGAAAAACTTCGCAAATCAGCGACAGGTATGAGGACGCGGGCACCGATTCGCCGCACGGCGAGTTGCTTATTGGCAATCAGGTAATCCAGGGCCCTTCGGCTTATCGAAAGCATCTCAGCGGCTTCGTGCCTGCCAACAAGAAACTTCTCTTCAGGTGCGACGGTAGACCGGGTGGGACGCTTTCTGCCTCTGACATCTACGTTTTCCATTTGGACACCTTCGACCTTCATTACACGCACTCGGATTCTCATCAAGGATGGAAGCGCTCTGAGCCAAAGTCCAATACTTGTTGCTTATGACACCATTGGTTCCATCTATGGCGCGAGTCCATTACTTCCGCACCATCTTGTGATTACGCAAGTGTGGTTAGCCAGCCGTTCAGATCAGTCATAATCGCCTTTCTCATTCGTACTTGAATGTGCATCGACTGACCGCTGTTGATCGCGGCCCGTCGAGTAGATAGGTTGGTGCGTCATGTACGAGGGGCCTGAATTCCGACACCTGCGGTACTTCCTAGCGGTTGCCGAGGAGCTAAGTTTCGGCAAAGCAGCGGAGCGGCTTCACGTCTCTCAGCCATCTTTGAGCCAGCAGATCAAGCAGCTTGAAGAAGGCTTCAAAACAAGTCTGTTTGTGCGCAGCCATCATGGCGCGGCCCTGACGCCAGCTGGCCGGGAGTTGCTTCCCTTGGCACGGCGAATGATCGAAATGCGGGCTCACGCGGTACGGGGTGTTTCCTCATCCCGGCCGATGTCGGAGCTTCCACTTCGCTTTGGCTACTCTCCCTTCGTAAACCATGATCTGGTGGGCGAGGCATTGGGCGGCTACAAAGAACTTGTTCCCGGAGGGAGCTTATCGCCTCACAGCGAGTGCTCCGGCAGACTCGTATCCATGGTCAGGGAGGGCAAGCTGGACGCGGCACTGGTGACCTTGCCTGTGCAGCGTAAAGGTCTCATGGTTCAGCATGTCTGCCAAGAGGATGTTCTCATTTGCTTGCGCCGAGACGATCCTCTAGCTGCTCTCAAGGACGACCTCTCGAAGGGTGTCATTGCGGACCGGTTGCGCGTGATGTTCGACCGTTCCCACCATCCCCTCCTGTACGACAAATTATTGCGGAAGTTCGATAAGGCCGGGATCGACGTGCACCCATCGGAATGTGTCTCCTCTCCCGGCGAGTTGCAGTATCTGGTCGTGATGGGCCGGGGGTTTGGCCTTGTGCGCGAGAGTACGCGCCTGCTTCCCGAACTCACCACCCGACGTATCGCCAACCTGGAGTTAAAGATTACGACTGCCTTCGTCTGTCTTAGCGAACAGGCGCATCCCGCATTGCCTCTGCTCGGATTCCGTATGGCGTCTCATTGCAAGAGCAAGTCGGGTATGGAAGGCCGGAAAAAGCCTGCTGGAAGGGTAACCGAGATACCGAGCGATAAACGCCGATTGGCTGAATAGGGCTTTGATGCTTGGAGATTTGATCCATAGATGGTGCCTATCCCTGCATAGGAAGCAAGTATTGGACGGTGGCAGAACCCAATTCTAATCTCAGGGCATACCACGACTGAACACAGTCGTTCGAGGTGCCAAGATGTCCACTGTACAACTCAAAAGCGTAGGCAAAACCGTCCAGGAGATGAAGAACTATCTACCCAAGGCAAGCGCTTTGCTGGTGTGCGTATTGCTCTTCCCCCTTGCCGCTCATGCGTCGCCCTTCGACAGCGGCATCAGTTCCATCCAGACACTCTTTACCGGCACGATCGCAAAAGCAGCGGCACTGATCGCGATCGTGATCGGTGGCTTTGGCTTTGCCTTTGGCGAACCTGGAGCAAAGAAGAACCTCGCGGGTGTCGCGATGGGAAGCGGGATCGCCGTGCTGGCTGCAAACGTCCTCACCTGGCTTTGGGGGGTATAGAGATCCACCTGTCAATCAAGTCGATCCACGAGAGCATAAAGCCTTTGTCAGGAACTGATCAACGCCGTAACAGTGTCTTCAAGAGTCTGCATAAGCCCCTCACCTACATGGGCATCGAGCGCAAGCTCTTCTTCTTCGTGGCCGTCGCAGCCGTTGGCTGCTTCGACCTCTTCGATTCAATTCTCGCGGGAGCTGTCGTCTTCCTCGGCGGCGCGGCATTCGGATATTGGGTGACCAACGAAGACCCGGCTTTCTTGACCATCATCGCCAAGTCGGAGCGGCTCAAACGCCGCTACGACGCCGCCAAGCAACAGATACCCGACGTGGAGATTCGCTCATGCTGAACATTCGGAAGATGCTGAAGCCGTGGAAAGAGTCGGGCGCACTGAACGCGCAGGTGAGCCTTTATGGATTCTGGAGCGAGACCGTGACGCTGACCAAGAGCGGCGACCTGGTCATGGTGCTCAGTCTGCCGGGGGTGGATTACGAGAGTCTGGACGCCGGGGAGCAGCAGTATGCCGTGAAGCGGCTGGAATCGGCGTTGAAGATGTTCGGCACGGGCTTCCATATCTACCAGTACCTCTTCAAAAGCAATCGACCGGAGATTCCGTTCGCAAGCTACGGCGACGACGTGATCGACGCCGCTATCGACCAGCGGCGGCAGTTCTTCGACGAGAAGCGTGAGCGGCTCTACCGGATCGAAATCTTCTACGCCATCGTCCTTGAAGGCCAGCGATCAAAGACCGGCATCACGGCGGCACTCAAAAGGCTACCGACCGATCCGCGAGGCGCGGCGGGTGAACTCAAGGCGCAGCTCACCGGCCATGGGATGAAGGTGTTGCTCCGCAAACAGATCGACGCGGACGCGACGAAGTTGCAGAGCCATGTCCAACGCTTCGTCCATCAGCTTTCGGATTTTATGCGGATCGAGACGCTCGGGCAGCAAGACCAATTCACGTTCTTTCGCCGGCTGCTCAACTTCGACGACTGGCGTATCGTGGGCAGGCCGAAGGCGACCCAGTTTCTGGACTATCAGGTGGTCAACTCCGATGTCGCGGCGGAGCGCAATCACCTTCGTGTCGGCAATCATTATGTCCGGCTGCTGACCATGAAGGAAGCGGTTGCCGAGACCCGGCCCATGGTGTTGGACCGACTGCTCAAGATCGACACGGATTTCCATGTCGTGACGGAGTGGACGCCTCTCTCGACAGCCAAGGCAAGGAAGGAGGTCACGGCCCGTCGCCGTCACTTCAATATGGCGAAGAGCGGATTCTTCTCGCAGATGCGCGAGGAAAAGCGACTGGAACGGGACCAGCTCATCGACGAATCGAAGCAGGCCGATATCGAGCAGTTGGGCGGTTGTCTGCGGGCTTTGGGTGACGGCCAAAGCATGGGAGAGTTCTCGCTCACCATCGTGCTCAATAGCACCGAGCTCGACACGATCACGCGCGAGATCGGCGAATTCGCCAACATCTTCACCAATGCGGACGGCGCGCTCTTCACGGAGACCTACAACCAGCTGAATGCGCTCTTCGCCACCGTGCCGGGGAACTACGCTCACAATCTGCGAAAGCTGTACCTGCTCAACAGCAACTACGCCGATCTCTCGTTTCTGTTTACCATCCATCCGGGGGAACGCACCAACGCGCATCTCGGAACCGAGTATCTAGCCGTCATGGAGACGGACAATGCAACGCCCTATTATCTGAACCTGCACAACGGCGAGGTGGCGCACACGCTAATTACTGGCATGACCGGCTCAGGCAAGAGCTTCCTGCTCAACTTCCTTGTCAGCAACGTTCAGAAGTACCGCCCGCAGACGTACATCTTCGACATTGGTGGCAGCTTCCAGTCGCTCACCGAGATCTTTCGCGGCACCTACCTGAACGTAGGCCAGGAGTCGCGCGACTTCACTATCAACCCATTCGCGCTTGAGCCGACCAAAGAGAACCTTCAATTTCTTGCATCGTTCTTCCGTGTGTTGATCGAAGGAGATGATGAGCGCTACCGTCTCGACTACAAGGAGACCAGAAGGTTATGGGAGGCGGTGGAGCGGATGTACACCGTGCCGGCTGGGCAGCGCACCGTGTCCACCTTAGCCGACATTATCGGAGAGCTGAAGGACAGGCTCCATCGGTGGACTAGAGACGGACAATACGGGTTCCTCTTCGACAATGCCGAGGACACGCTTACGTTTTCCAACTTCCAGACCTTCAACTTTGCGGGTTGGGGCGACGCGCCTGACGCGCTTCAACCGCTCCTGTTTTATGTGCTCCACCGCGCGGTGGTCAGGATCGCCGACCCGGAGGCACTGGGCACGTTCAAGACGTTCCTCATGGATGAGGCGTGGCTCTTCATCAAGAACCAGACCATACGCGAGTACATCGTGTCCTCCATGAAGACGTGGCGGAAACACAACGCGGCGATGATCCTAGCCACGCAATCCATCAAGGAACTCGAAGAGTCCGGGATGCTCGACACGGTGGCCGAGAGTTGCCCAACCAAAATCTTCCTCGCTAACCCGGAGATGAACCGCGAGGTATACGCAAAGGCCTTCCACCTGAACGATACGGAGCTGGACATCATCGGCAATCTCATCCCGCCCGGCGAGATGCTGATCCGCAAAGCGCAGTCCTCGAAGAAGGTGCGGTTGGACGTCGATTCGGTTTCTTACTGGATTGCGACCAACAACGCCCGAGACAACCTCAAGAAGCGCGATTATTTCAGGAGATTCGGCATCGCCGAGGGCGTCCGGCGTCTCGCGCGGGATCACCCCTTCGTTGCGCGTGCCAGTCCGAAAGACAAGACGACCACGACAGACGCTCACCGCCAACCGCAAGCTCTCACGCTTGCCACACGATAGGAGAAACCCATGCACCGCTACGCCGCCGCTCTCGCATTCGCCACGATCACCGCTTCATCCATTGCCGCCACAACTCCAAAGGCCCCCGACCCTCAGCCGGTGCAAGCTCCCGCCGATTCCGCCCGCATCGTCCAGTACCACTCCCAGGACATCGTGGCGATCCACGCCAAGCTGAAGTTCACGACACTCATCGTCGTGCCGCCGACCGAAAAGATCATGGAGGCCGCGACCGGCGACAAAGACTTCTGGGTGGTCGATGTAGTCGGCAGCTTCTGTTTCGTGCATCCGGCGAAGCAAGGAATCAGTTCCAACCTCAACCTCATCACCGACAAAGGCAACATCTACAGCTTCACCTTGCAGGACGTTTCAGGCACCACCGCCGCGCCGGACCTGAAGGTGATGATCGAGCCAGCCGACCGCAGCTCCATCGTCGCATCGACCGGCCCGGCGCAGTACGTCCCCGCCGCCCAGGTGCGGCAGGTCCAGCAGCAGCTTGCCGCCGTTCAGAGCCACATCGGCCAGGCCGTGGACGAGTACAAGCAGGCCTACCCTTTGGCGTTGAAGTTCGACTACACCTACAAGGGCAACATTGCTCCGTTCGACGTGCAGTCGATCTATCACGACGACAAGTTCACCTACATCAAGACCAACGCCACCGAGAAGTTCAGCGTGTACGAGATGAAGGACGGGAAGCCGAACCTCATCAACTACGACCTGCGCGAAGGCACGTACATCATCCCGACCGTGGTGCAGGACGGATACGTTCAGCTCGGCAACAAGAAGATGCAGTTCACACGAAAGGGGTAGGCCCATGCTTCCTACGACTTTAAACGGCGCACACGCAGCGGCAACCGAACCGCAACTCACCGACCGCACTCCCAACCCGCGCGGTGTGGTGCAGAAGAACATGAAGATCCTGCTCTATCTGGGCGCGGTATTGGTGTTGGTGCTGGCAACGCTCATCAGCAGCTTCAAGAAGAAGCCCGCCGTCGCCGCCAAAAGCACCGACGCTCCGGCTCCCGTCGTACAAGACAACACGGCGAACAACGTCGCCGCGCTTCACTCGCAACTCGACTCGGAGCGTCTTCGTCGAACACAGGAGGCGGATAACAGCGCCGTCCCGAGCGGAACTCCGGCACTGTCCGGCGCGGCAGGCGGGTACGTCCCGACCGGCCTTCCGGTCGCACCCGTTGGGTGTGTGCCAGGGCAGCCATGCTCCCAGGTGAGCAACGGCTCCGCTTCCCAGGCGGGCGGTAATGGACAAGCTCAACTCTCGCCCGCCGAGCAGACCGCCCAACAACTTGCGGCGAAGGAGAAGGAGCGGCTTTACACTTCAAGGTTCGCTTCCAATCTCGCGTTCGCGGGCGGTACATCGCAAGAACCGGCACAGGCACCTCCGGCTTCTTACGCCGCTAACCTCCAACCCGCGCAGCCTACGAATCTCGTGGCGGGACGCAACGCCGGCGAACAGGCGGCAACTCCGCAGACGTACAAGCGAAGTGCGGAGGTGAATGTGGATGCGGCCATCGGGCAGCCTTACGTGATCTATGAAGGGTTGACCCTCGACACCGTTCTGATGAACCGGCTCGACGGGGACGCCGCCGGTCCGGTGAAGGTGCTCGTCTCGAATCCCGTGTACTCGCACGACTACCAGCACGTTCTTATCCCGGATGGAACCATCGTATTGGGCGAGGCGCGCAAGATCGGCAACTCCGGCTTTGGACAACAGCGGCGCATCGCCGTCGTTTTCCACCGGATGCTGATGCCGGACGGCTACTCCGTCGACCTTGACCAGTTCCACGGGTTGGACCAGATCGGTGAGGAAGGACTCAAGGACAAGGTGAACAATCACTATCTGGAAGTATTCGGAGCCTCGATAGCTTTGGGTGTCGTCTCAGGCGCGGCGCAGATCACGCAAGGCGGCAGCGGCTACAGCTCAACAGGCTCTCAGGCGTTCACCAATGGAGCCGCCAGCGGTGTCTCCCAGCAGGCGACCAGCGTATTGGACAAGTTCATCCAGATACCGCCGACGATCACCATCCGTGAAGGCCACCGCGTCAAGGTCTACTTCACCCAGGATATGCTGCTGCCCGCTTACGAGAGCCACCGCATCGCGCAGACCTTCTGACATTCCCTAACGCCCCGTCCTCACCCACAACCCACAACAGACAACCACTCAGGAGTTTCTATATGAAAGGACTTGTCCTTTCGGCGGCTATCGCTCTCATGGCGATGGCACCGCCGGTCCACGCTCAATTCTTCGGTGTTCCCACGGTCACCTTCGATCCATCGCAAGCCGCTCACGTCATCTCACAGATCGCGCAGGCCGAGAAGACCTACACGACTGCTTACCAGACCACCGAGAACGTCATCGGTGCCTACAACCTCGCTAAACGTATGGCAACGTCGCCGTCGTCTCTCTACTCCGGTTACGGGGCGGGCTTGCCGTCGTGGGTGCCGATCATTGCATCAAACGACACCTACGGCAACACCGGCACGTGGATGAAGTCGCTCAACCAGAACCTTGGTACGGCAACTTCGGCGATCCAATCCGTCAGCGTCGCGCGTGTCGCCAGTCTGACGGGCTACCAGAACCTCGACACCGCAAGCCAACGCGCGATCGCCGCGAAGACCGCAACAATCGACCTTGGAGATTCGGTAAGCGCGACGAACCTCTCCGCCGTCGGAGCCGTTCGTTCCAACCAGACGCAACGGCAGACCGACATAGCCAACCTTGAGGCGGCCAGCCACTCGCTCGACACCTCACAGCAGACGGAACTAGCCACGCTCCAGCGCATTAACCAGGCGCTTCTCTTGTTGCTGCGAACGCAACAGGACCAGAGCCAACTCGCGCAGGGTCAGACGTTGCAGCATTTGGTTCAGCAGAAGCAGCAGCAGGACGAGTTGAAGCTGCTCTTCCAAAATGCCAACGGCTACGAAGCCAACTACAACAGCAAGGTCTCTACATCGGCGGCTTCGGTGTCGAAAGCCTTCCAGTACTAACGAGAGAATCCACGGGACAGGGGCGTTATGGGAACCGACGTACTGACTTATATTGCGAGGGGATGCGACACGCTGCTTGCGGCGGCCTCGCCGACGGTGGACGTGATCGGGATGCGGATGCTGCTCGGACTGGCGACGATCATGATGGTGTGGTTCGGTGTGCAGGAGGCCCTTGCGTCGGCACAAGGCGGCTCCGGCTTCAACATGGGCAAGTTCCTGAACTTCGTCATGCTCCTCAGCTTCGCGTATGCGTTCGTCTACTACTACGACAGCGCGATCCCTGGCGTTGGGTATTCGCTGACGGGCTTCATCAAACAGGGCACCAGCAGCCTGGCGACAACCATCGGCACGGACTCCGCCAACACCATGCTGACCGCGATCCACACTTCGCTCTCGAAAGAGGGGCCGGGGATGGTTGCCATGACTTCGCCCTACCTGGCCGTGGTGTACGCCATCACGCAGTTCATGCTTGCCCTGCTCGGTGCGCTCATCGCCGGCATCATTGCCTACGGCGCGATCGCGGCGACCATCGTCGGGCTGCTCGGACCCATCTTCATCCCGTTTATGGTCTTCGATAAGACCGAGTTCCTGTTCTGGGGATGGCTGAAGGCGTATCTGAGCTTCTCCTTCTACAAGGTGATCGCCGCCGCGACCATGAGCGTGCTGGGCCAGTTCTTCATGGGCTACTACCAAACGCTCGCCACGGGCACCGACATCACGGGCGCGGCGCAGAACTTCCCCATCCTGCTGCTGCTGATCGTCATCAACATCTTCATCCTGGCGAAGATCCCAGCCATCACCGCGTCCATCTTCTCCGGCAGCAGCGCCGGACACGACGGCGGCATGGGCCTCGTCGCCCGCGCGTTCTAAGAAAGGACTCCACCATGCCAGCAGCAGACCTCGAAAGCATTGGCAACACCCGCGCGGCGGAACGCTACCTGGAGCAGTACGGCGACCCGATCGTGATGAACACCTACCTGAAGGTGACCATCCTTGTACTTGCCTTCGTATGCGCGGTGCTTGGCGCGTTGACGTTCAAGAGCCAGAACGCGCTCACGCATCTGCGGCCGCTCATCATCCGCGTCAGCGATGTCGGACACGCCGACGCGATCGACTACCGCGACTACCAGTACAAGCCGCAGGAGGCGGAGAACAAATACTATCTCGCCCGTTGGGCCTCGCTCTACTTCCAACGCAATCGTTACAGCGTCGAGAGCGATCAAACGGTATCGCTCTACTTCCTCAACAGCGATGTGCAGCACGCCGTCATCCGTCAGGAGCAGCAGGACAAGACCATCTCCACGTTCCAGCACGACGCCACGCTGCCTTACGTCGACATCGACATCAGGAGCATCGTGTTGGACGACCTCAGGAAGTCTCCGTATTCGGCCCGCATCGAGTTCGAGAAGGTCTACACCAATCCCGCCGACCACGCCATTCTCAAGCGGGAGCGTTGGATCGCCAGCGTCACCTATGTGTTCGCCGATACGGTGGCGAACGATGCTCTATCGGTGAACCCTCTGGGCCTCACCCTCATCCGCTTTCGCGCCGACCAGGCGTTCCAGTAGGAGCCGACCATGAACAGAGACCTTGAACTCCTCATTGCCTTCTTGCGGCCCATTGGAGCGCTCCTGGTGGATGACTCCGTGACCGAGATCATGGGCAATCCCGATGGCTCATGGTGGTACGAGCGCGGTGGCAGAGTCCAGCGCGCCGACAACATACACTTCGACGCCAAAAGCCTTCACACCGGGCTTGAGGTGATCGCCAACCGGCTCGGCCGCAAGCTCGACACGTCACACCCCATACTCAATGTGCAGCTACCGGACGGCAGCCGCCTCGCGGCGGTGCTACCTCCGGTGGTGCGTCCCGCGCCGTCCGTCACGATCCGCAAGTTCGCAACCATGCGGTACACGATGACCGACCTCATCGAGGGTGGCGCGTTGACCGGCGAACTCGCCGCGTACCTCCGCTCGCAGATCGAAGCCGGTTGCACGATGCTCATCAGCGGCGGCACGGGCAGCGGCAAGACGACGCTGCTGAACGCGCTCGCCGACTTCATCCCGGAGCACGAACGCCTCGTCATCATCGAAGACACCGCCGAGCTGAGGCTTGCGAAGCCGAACATCCTTGCAACCGAATGCCAGACCGACACCTACGCGAGTCCCGTGAGCTTCGACACCTTGCTGCGTTCCGCGTTGCGGTGGCGGCCCGACCGCATCATTCTGGGCGAAGTGCGTGGCGAGGAGGCGCGCACGCTGCTCGATTCGTTCAATACGGGTCATGCCGGTTCTATGGCCACCATCCACGCCAGCACGGCGGTCAAGGCCCTGCGTCGCTTCGGTGAGCTTGCCATGCGCGCTCACCAGCAGGCGCCCCGCGACGACATCGCGGCGGAGATCGCCGAATCCGTGCAGATCGTGATCCAGGTGCAACGCTTCGCCGAAGGCCGCCGCCTGAGCGAGGTGATCGAAGTTCGCGGCTACGACCGCGACCGGAAGATGTTTCTCTACCACCCCCTCTTAGACCTCCATCACGTTGTTTCGCCGGAGATCACACCCTTACTGCTACACAACACCAACTACACGGAGCCACGACACCATGCCATTGCTTGAGATCACCGCCAGCAAGAAGGTCACCGCCATCGTCACGCTTGAAGACGCCACCGCCAGACAGATCGACCAGTACGCCGCCTTCACCAAAGGCAGCGCAGACGATGTGGTCGAGGCCGCACTCAGCTACGTCTTCGAGAAGGACAAAGCGTTCCAGAAGTTCCGCGATGAAAGCACCGGCGCGAAGCCAACCATCGCGCTGCGAATGAAGCGGCCCGTGGTTGCAGCTACGAAGCCGGCGAAGCATCCCGTCGAGGCAAAGCCGAACACAGTAGCGGTCAAGTAAAGACGTTTGCCCGCGCCGAGATCGGTACTCGGATGGAGCGGTGCTACGCACCGGATGAATTATTGACACTCCACCCCTCTTAGGGTCATGCGAGAGGCGATTCGGTCTACCGTTGTCAACCGGCTGTAAACAAGCAACTTGGTGTGCCATTGGCAGCCCTGCGAGTGAAGCGGTCTACCAATGTCAACCGGCTTCAAGGAGAAGAAATGGAAGCCTCACAGGTTCCCGCGAACTTAGGAATTGCCCACCGTCTCCGCCGCTCCAAAGGCCGGGCGGGGCGGAGTGTCGTCGCCAGTACGAAGCTCACGCCGGACGAGCAAGACGAATTGGACCGGGCCGCGAAATTCGCTGGTAAGGCGTTCAGCGAATGGGCCAGAGACGTTCTGCTTTCCGCTGCGAGGTCGAACGGAGAACATCTCGCCGTCATCACCGAGTTGGTCGCCATGCGGATGCTTCTCAGCACCGTGTTGCGACCCGTCGCCCTGGGCGAAAGGCTGACCCACGACGCCTACGTTCAGGTGTTGAACGAAGTCAGGGCGGGCAAGCACGACACCGCCCGCGAGGTCCTCCGCCAGTACCGCACCATCGACTTGGAGCAATAGCTATGACATCGCATTGGGGAAGAAAAGAGTCCGTCGTCTGGCCGCCGCACAGCCCGATCTACACCTATGGAGCCTTGCTCATGGGATTGCTCTTGGTGGGGCTGTTTGTATGGTGCCGGTTTACCTTCGGTCAACTGCCGCTCCAGCAGTTTTATACGTACCTTCGCAGTGCTGCCGGTGCCGCTTTCGAGAAGCATGACAAATACGCGCTTCTCTTCGCGGGAGATGGGAAGGGCGGGGTCCACCTGGCGGCGACCGCGGAGGTGATCGCGGGGGCTACTCCGACGACTACCGGTAAGCCGCTTCCGCTCTCGCTCTCGCCATTAGCGACCGCAAGCGGCGTTCGCTCCCTGTACCGGGGACCTGAACTGATTTACCCGGACGGGCCTCTACACACCTACCTCAAGGCTGCGGTCTACGAAGGCAACAGCCTCATCGACATCTACCGCGCGCCCGTTCTGCTGGGCGTCGGCAGCTTCCTTCTTATGCTTCCGTTCTCCGTTCGCAAGGACATCATTCGCCGCAAGCAGATGAAGTATGGGCGAAGGATCAAAGGACCGGTTCTGATGACACCCAAAGAGTTTAACCAGGTGGTCGCGGGCGACGGGATTGGCTTCAAGGCCGCCGAGTCGCAGGCGATGATGCGAATACCCTTGGCAGCCGAGGCGCAGCACTTCGAGATTATCGGCGACACCGGCACCGGCAAGACGACGCTCATCATGCAGATGCTTCGGCAG
>CAXTPN010000041.1:0-15744 GCA_964246125.1 uncultured Acidobacteriaceae bacterium | reverse complement strand
GGTCTCGAACACCATGTTGGAGTTCGGGGTCCAGGTATCGCCCACGGCGTAGCTATCCCACAACTGCTTTTCGGAGTTGCTGGTGCGGAAGATGTTGTATGGCGCGGTGGTGGCCTGCTCTACCGCCGGGCTGTTGGTGTGGTCCATGAAATACCGGGCGAAGAGGCGATGATGCTGCGTTGCCTGATAGTCGAGGCGGCCGACAACCTGCTCGCCAGTGGAGTGGTATGGCAGCGCTACAACGAGTTCGTTGTTGGCGGCGTTGGCCAGGGGAATGAGCGAATTCCCCGACCCTTTGTAGTTGAAGAAGTTGGCGTTGACGGGGTTCTGCGTGTTGGGTCCGAAGATGGGAGGCAGCGTATTGAGGTTGATTGGAAACGAATTGGCCGCGGTGCAGACGCTGCCGGCCGCGCAGGCCTGGAAGGTGCCGTTGCGCTCCGCGGCTGTGGGGACAGGGTACTGGTTGGCGGTCTGTGAGGCGATGCGCGTGCCTTGATAAGAGGCGAAGAAGAACAGTTTATCCCTCAGAATGGGACCGCCGATGGTTCCGCCGAATTGATTCCGTTTCAGTACATCGGGCTGCTTCAAAATTGCGTTTTCGGCGTTGAAGTATCCGTTGCGAATGAACTCGAAGACGTTGCCGTGGAACTGGTTGGTTCCGGCGCGAGTGACGATGTTGACTCCGCCGCCGGGGGCCGAGACGTAGCGCGCGCCGTAGGTGCCGGTGACGACCTGAAACTCCTGCGTGGCGTCAGGATCTGGGAAGGGGCCGCCGATGACCGAGAGCGGATCGACATTGACCGCGCCGTCGAGCGCGAAGTAGGTTCCGCCGGCGCGCACTCCGTTGACGGCGGGCGCGATGGAGCCGGGGATGGTGACTCCGGGAGGGGTGATCTGGTTTGTGGACGCGAGTTGGCCCGTTCCGGTGTTCTCGCCGGTGTTGGAGACGCCGCCTGCGTTGAAGACCAGGTCGGCGGGGTTGCGGCCGTTGAGGGGAAGGCTGACCACGGTCTGCTCGTCGACGGTGTTTTCGATGGTCGGCTCGGTCTGGTTGATGAGCGGGGCGCCGGTGGAGACGGTGACTGTCTCGGTGCTTCCGCCCACGGCAAGCTGAACCTCGAAGTTGGCTACCTGGCCGACGGTGAGGACGATGTTGGTCCGGCTGTAGTTGGAAAATCCCGCGGCGGTCACGGTCATGGCATAGGGGCCGACAGGCAGGGCGGGAATCGAGAACGCTCCATGCTCATTGCTCACCGCTTGCGCCTTGGCATTGGTCTGGGTCTGGTTCAGCAGGACGGTTGCCCCTGGAACCAGAGCGCCGGCGCTATCCTGTACGATGCCGGCGATGGTTGCGGTTGACACCTGACAGCGGCCGTAAACCGCGGCCACGCCCAACAAGACGGCCAGTACGACGAAGTTCAACCTGTTCAACATTCGAGTTCTCTCCTAAGGTGTATCCGCCGAGAAGTGCGCGGAGGCGGGATGCAGCTTTCCGCTTGCGTGGTACTCGGCAGTACCTTCGCAAAGTGGATCACTTGTATCACGCACAATTCACGCCTGTAAAGAAATCTTTTTCGGCGCTCGTACCGGAGCTTTACAGGGCTGAATTGAATCTGGTATGAATGGGTGTCTCGCGCGGTACTCTTCCGTACCAATGCGCCCGGGGAACGCCCCTCCTGGGGCAGATGCCGGGGCGCAAGAGCCAAGGAGATGCGGATGAGTGCCACGATTTTCGATCGCCGAAGCGTTCTGGGCCTGATGGCCGCGGGCGCTGCTGCCCCATTGCGCGCTCTGGCCGCGACGGCCGAGACGGCTCCCCCGGCACCGGCTATGCCGGCAAAGGGCAAGTTCCTTTGGGGGGCGGCGACGGCAGGACATCAGGTAGAGGGCAACCTCGTAAACGACGATTGCTGGCTGCTGGAGAACCTTCCGGACTCCATGTTCAAGGAGCCTTCGTTCGACGCATGCGATCACTACCACCTGTTTGAGAGCGACATCGCGATGCTGGCGTCGCTGGGATTGAACGCGTACCGGTTTTCAGTAGAGTGGTCGCGAATCGAGCCGGTGGAAGGGTCGTATTCCCAGGCTGAACTTGGCCACTATCGCCGCATGCTTGAAGTGTGCCATGAGCACGGTGTCACCCCTGTCGTTACCTACAATCACGATGCGGTGCCGGCCTGGTTTGCGATGGATGGCGGATGGGAGAATCCGAGGTGCGTGGCTCGGTTTGCGCGCTACTGCACGGCAGTCACCAAGTCGCTCGGCGATCTGATCGGCTACGCGCTGACGTTGAACGAGCCTAATCTGCCCATGCTGTTTCGCTGGATGGAGATTCCGCATGTGGGCAGTCTGAGCGATCTGCTGCGCGGCAAGCTGCCCAACATCCGCAAGCAGACGAACCAGCCGCGCCTGAGCACATACTTCACGGGCGATCCGGACAAGATGCTGGAGTCAATGTTGGCGGCGCATGCGGAGGGCAGAAAAGCAATCAAGGCAGAACGCTCGCCGCTGCCCGTGGGCTTCAGCCTGGCGATCGAGGACGATCAGGCTCCGCCGCCCGAGATGAAGCTGGAGGGCCGCGTCGAAGAGAAACGCAAGCAGGTGTACGGACCGTGGTTCAACATTGCCAAATCGGACGACTTCATCGGCGTACAGAACTATTCACGTGCGTTTGTGGCGAAGTACAATCTTGCGCCTCCGCCAGGCTCGGAGGTTACGCAGAGCGGATGGGAGTTTTATCCGGAAGGCCTGGAGCACACGATACGGCTGACAGCGAAGGAGACGGGCGTGCCCATCCTGGTAACCGAGAACGGCGTGGGCACGGATGACGACACGCGGCGCGTAGAGTTCATTCGGCGGGCGGTTGCCGGTGTGGAACGCTGCCGCAAGGACGGGGTCGACGTGCGGTCTTACATTCATTGGACGTTGATCGATAATTTTGAATGGGTGGCGGGATACGCTACGCACCTTGGTCTGGTAGCCGTCGACCGAGCCACGCAACGACGCATGCCCAAGCCTAGCGCAACGTATCTGGGCAATCTGGCAAAAGCTTCAAGAGGCTGAGAAGGAGGGCGGCGATGCAGAGGTTCGGACGAAGTGCCTTTGGGTTGTTGTGCATGCTCGCGGTCGCGTCTCCCCTGCTGCTGGGGCAGTCGGAGATGGAGAGAAACTTTCAGCAGCCGCCGGACAGCGCGAAGCCTCGAGTGTGGTGGCACTGGTTGAGCGGCAACGTGACAAAGGAAGGCATCACGGCGGACCTGGAGTGGATGCACCGGGTCGGCATCGGGGGCTTTCAGATGTTTGACGGCGATCTGTCCACGCCGCGTTTCGTGGATCATCCGCTGATCTGGATGACGCCAGAGTGGAAGGATGCGTGGCATCACGCGGCCGCGGAGGCGGACCGGCTACACCTGGAGATGGGCATGGCGGCCTCCGGCGGCTGGAGCGAAACCGCGGGCCCTTGGGTGAAGCCAGAGCAAGGGATGAAGAAGTATGTGTGGAGCGAGACGGCCATCAGCGGGCCTGCGAAGGTTCACAGCCGGCTTGCGCAGCCGCCGGACACGGTAGGCAAGTTCCAGACCATGCCGACCGCGCCGGATATGGCGTTTCCGACACCGACGGACTTGCCAGGGACCAAGCCTCCCTTGCCTATGCCGCCAGTGCCTCCGACGCAGCCTTTCTACCGAGACGTGCGCGTGGTGGCATATAAGCGCACGCCTGGCGAGCACGCGAGCACGCCGGAGATCACAACGAGCTCTTCCGCACCGCTGGACCTGACACTGCTTGACGGCCATGATCTGGGAAAGACGACGCTGCTAAACATTGCGGCTTCGGAGCACGAGGGTTGGGTGCAGTTTCATTACCCGCAGCCTGTGACCACTTATGCGATGACCATCGGCGTGGGCGTCGCGGGGGGCTTCCTGTCACCCCCGCTTCCAACCGGTGTCTTTGAAGCAAGCGACGACGGCAAGAGTTGGAAGACGCTGGCGCAGCTTCCGGGGCCGGCGCAGATGGCGAGCGGGTCCATTACCTTGCGAACCTATTCCTACAAGCCCGTGACCTCTGCGTTCTACCGGCTGCGTGTGCAAACGCCGGTGCCTAATGGGGTTGCGCTTGCGCTGGGAATGCCGATGCCGACGGGAGTTGCACTGTCCGAGCTTGCGATTTACACCTCGCCGCGCGTGAATGAATGGGAGGATAAAGCTGCGTTCGGCACGTTTGTGCCGGATGATGCGTCCGCCACGCCCGTGCCGGCAGAGGATGTAACGATCGCTGCCAAAGATGTGCTTGACCTGACGGACAAGATGAAGCCGGACGGGACTTTGGACTGGGAAGCGCCGGCGGGAGAGTGGACGGTGCTGAGGTTTGGATATGGACTGACCGGGGAGAAGAATCACCCTGCAACTCCGGCGGCGACAGGGCTTGAAGTAGATAAGTTGAGCCGCGATGATGTGATGGCTTATACCCGCACTTATACAGGCATGATTGCTGGGGTCGCGGGCGATCTCTACGGGAAGAGCTTCCGTAACTTTCTTATGGATAGCTGGGAGGCCGGAAATGAGAACTGGACCGAACGCATGGGGGAGGAGTTCCAGGCAAGACGCGGCTATTCGCTGATTCCCTACCTGCCCGTGCTGACCGGTCGCGTGGTGGGCACAGCGGCCGAGAGCGACGGCTTTCTGTGGGACTTTCGCAGGACGATGGCCGAGATGCTTGCGGAGAATCACTACGGTTCCTTTGCCGAAGCGGTACGGCCGGCCGGCATCGCACTCTATGCAGAGGCGATGGGCACGGATTTGTCGACGAGCGGCGATGGCCTGCTGAACAAGGGCCATGTGTCTGTGCCGATGGGCGAGTTCTGGACGCCGGCACCGGGCGAGCACGATCTGCCGAGCCACATCGCGGACACGCGCGAAGCCGCATCGGCGGCGCACATTTACGGTAAGCCGATCGCCGCGGCGGAGTCGTTCACCACCACCATCGGCATGCCGGGCTGGGCGCAGTCGCCGTTCTACCTGAAGCCACTGGCGGATGAGAACTTCGCGCGCGGCATCAACCGCATTGTCATCCACACGTCAGACCATCAGCCGTTCGTCGATGAGGCTCACAAGCCGGGGCTTACGCTGGGGCCGTTCGGACAGAACTACACGCGCAACATCACATGGGCGGAACAGGCGATCGCCTGGAACACTTACCTTGCGCGCACATCGTATCTGCTGCAGCAGGGGTCCTTCGTAGCGGATGTGGCGTACTTCTACGGCGAAGGTTCACCCGCGGTGGTACCGTTCTGGAAACCTGTTTCGCCGGCACCTCCTACGCACTACGGCTTTGATTATCTGAACTCGGACGTGCTGCTGCATCACAGCAGTGTAGAGGGCGGCCGGCTTCGTCTGGATAGCGGGATGCAGTACCGGCTGCTGGTTTTTCCCGCCGATACTCGCCTGTTGACGGTGGAGGCGCTGCGCAAGCTGAAGGACCTGGTCTCGGCTGGAGCGACGCTGCTGGCGCCGCGTCCTTCGGGCTCGCCGAGCCTGGCCGACGTGCCGTCGCAAGCGGAGTTCGACCGTCTGACATCGGCAATCTGGGGCAGCGGCTCGATTGGTCCGGAGGGCCGTATGCTAGGCAAGGGCCGCGTGTTCGATCGGGGTGAGATTGAACCGCTTCTGGCGAAGCTTGCAGTCGCGCCAGACCTGACTTATGCCGCTTCGACTGCCGCGGGTACGGCACTCTCGCGGCCCATGCCGGCTGGCGACTCGCAGAACGATCTTGTCTACATCCACCGTCGCGCGGCTGATGCAGAGATCTACTTCCTGGCGACACAAAAGCCGCGGGGCTTCGAAACGACGGTGTCCTTCCGCAGCGAGGGCCGTGAGCCGAGCCAATGGAATCCCATGACGGGCGAGATGAGCGCTGTGAGCTATAGCATGCAGGACGGAGTCACGCGTATCCCGCTGCACTTCGATGCGGAGGAGTCGATGTTTATCGTCTTTGGTCCGCGAACCACGGCACGCGAAAAAACTCTCCCACTGAAGGCTGTGGCAGCTGTGCAGGAATTGAGCGAAGGATGGTCGCTCAATTTTCCTAAGCTCCCGCCGGCGAAGGCTGGCAGCCAACTCAAGTCGTGGACTGAGTCTTCGGATCCTGCGATGAAGTATTTCTCGGGCACGGCTACCTATAGCCGCGTCTTGACTCTGCAAGCCGCGGATGTATCCGATGATCTGCTGCTCGACCTTGGCGATGTCCGGGAGATCGCTCAGGTGACGGTTAACGGCACGAAGCTGGACACGATTCTGTGGGCTCCGCCGTACCGGGTCGCAATTGGTTCTCTGCTGCATGCCGGCCAGAACAGCATTCAGGTCGACGTGACGAATCTTTGGCCGAATCGATTGATTGGGGACGAGCAGCCGGGCGTCACGGCGCGTCAGACCTTTACCGGTATCCACGCCTTCAATCAAGACTCGCCGTTGCTGCCCTCGGGCATGCTCGGTCCGGTCAGAATACTGCGTTTGAGATAGATGACAACGCGAAGCCAATACGTTCTACAGGAAACCCTGATCAGCATGGCGATCAACACGGCGCTAAGCATCGGGTTCGTCTTCCTGGCCTTTTACGGACGATCACAAATACATGCAAGAGGCCCTCATGGAGTTGTTTCGGATATGATTCCGCAAACTTTCATGGTCGTACTGATGTCCTGCCTGATACCTGCGCTGGTGACGCGCCGCAGGGGTTCTTCGGGCTTGCTGGCCTGGCACAGGATAGAAGTTCCGGCATCCTTGCGAAGCATCTGCGTGCGCGCGGTCGGCATGGCGCTGCTCGCGACCGGCGTGGTATTCGTCGCAAGCTGGGTTGTGTTGCCGCGCCTGCTGCCAATGGGCGTCCACTTCCCTTCACTTCTCATTGGCAAAGCCCTGTTCGGAATGCTTCTGGCGGCTGCCGCCACGCCGTGGGCCGTCGGCAGGGTTCTGCGCCAGCGCACTGCGTGAACTAGAGCATGACCATTACTGAGGCAGTCATCCTTTCAGGCGACCGAGCGGAGGTGAAGATGTTGGAGAACACAACGGAGAAGAGCGCCCCGAAGGAGCGCATCCTGAGCGCAGCTTCAGATGTCTTTCTGGCAAGCGGTTTTGAAAAGACGAGCACAGCCGAGATCGCTCGGCGAGCCAAGGTTTCCAAGCGCGAACTCTACCTCCACTTCTCCGATAAGCGCGCTCTGCTGGCCGCGGTCGTAGACGACCTGCAGCGCGACATTGGAGGCCGGATGGACAGCCTATGGACCTCCGGTGATGCGATGGAAGAAGTTCTGCTGAACTCCGCGAAGGTCATCCAGCGCTTCATCTTGTCCGAGCGCTTCGGCAAGCTGGTGCGCATCGTTGCGGCGGAGGCGTACCACAGCCCACACATAGCCGAACAGTTCTTTGAGATGGGCCCGAATACCGGTCGCCGCGCAACCGCCCGCTACCTGAAAGAGCAGATGCGACGCGGCCATCTGCGCAAGGCAGACCCGATCAAGGCGGCTGACGACTTTCTCGACCTGGTGGTGGGGGCGCAGGTGATGACCGCGGTCATTCTAGGTCAGGCGCACATCGCCACGCCGAAAGCAGCCGCCACCCGGCATGCAGTGGAGGTGTTTCTGATGATTTACTCCTCTGATGCCGCAGCGCGCACGGTAAAGCCCCGCTCCCGCTCGACCAGGTAGAACCTGAAGAACTCCCCGCATAATGCAAAGACCTTCAACGAGCTACTTAATACCTCGCCGCGAGGACCGCCAGCGGTCATGACCGTGGAATGCCCGATGTCCATCGCGTCGAGGTCGGAGTTGTTGAAGAAGCCGTGACCCAGACGCTCATACTTCACCAGCGTGACGTCGTTCCCACTGGTTGCCAGGGCGTCATACAGGAGTTGGCTTTGCGTCCATGGAACCAAGGCGTCCGATTCGCCGTGCAGGATCAGGAAGGGCGGCGCTCCGGGATGCACATACGTCGCGGGGTTTGCGCGCTCGACCTCCGGCGCTCCCTTGCGCACGGTTACGCCGAGATGGCGCGATTCGAAGGACTCGGGATGCGCGGTGGCCACCGTCATCTTGACCACGACGGTCTCCGCATCGGGCACCTTTGGGGGAGCCGCGACGCGGTCTTCGTCGATGAGCGAGAAGTCTGTTGGGCCATAGCCATCGACCACGGCGGTGACCTCGCTGCTAAACTCCGAGTGCTCGTCGCCGGCAAACTGTGCGCCTGAAAGCGCGGCGATGGCGGAGAGATGCGCTCCCGCGGATGATCCCCAGAGCGCGATGGCATCGGGGTCCAGCGCATATTGCTCCGCGACCGAGCGGACCCAGCGCACTACGGTTTTGACGTCCGCGACCGGCTCGGGAAACTTCACCTCGTCGCTCAGACGGTACTCGAACGTGACCATGGCGAAGCCACGCTCGGCAAACCAGCGGGAAAGGTTCGGCGAGAGGTTACGGTCGCCAAAGCGCCAGCCACCTCCATGCACCCATACGATCACGGGCGCGGAGCGGCCCAGGCCCTCGGGCAGGTACAAGTCGGCAAGGCGCGGCACGCCGCCGGCATGGCTGTACACGAGGTCCTTCACGATCTTCACGGGATAAGTCGTTGCCACCATGATCTCCTTAGACGCTGGGAGGAACCGACGGCGGCGGCCCGCCGGGACGCTCAAGGATTTTGAGATCGAGTTCGCCGAGATGCTGGATGACGCGATCGAAGCGGAAGGGCGGCGGTACGAGGGGAACGACATAGCCATCGAAGGGCTGGCAGAGGTAACGGAAGAACATCTCGAAGAAGCCGGGCGTGAGGAAGCCGATGAAGCGTGTTCCATTCTTGAGCAGGCGGAAGGAGTGCGGCGTGCAAGGCGGGATATAGAGGAAATCTCCAGGCTCCAGCGTGACGAACTGATCGCCCGCGAACATTTCCATGGCGCCATTCAGGCAGAAGAACGTCTCAGCCACCTTCTCGTGCATATGCTTTGGAATGGCCGGTCCAACCGGGCCTTCGGTCATCAGCGAGACAAAGACGCCGTTGCCGGCGCCCTCAGGACCCAGCAGCGTGTAGAGTTGCTCGGCGGCCAGCATGCGCTCGCCTTCTCCGCACGCAAGCACAAACGGGACCACACTGCTGGGGGCGAGGTCGAGCTTCTCCGCGGAAGGCGTGACGCCATGCAGGGTCGCTACGACGAACTCGACGTCGATGCCTGCGATTGGCTCGTTCCAGTCGACGCCGGGGAGTATCTCGGAGTAGGTCGTGCCTGCATACGGCTGTCCGATGCGCTCGTAGATCGTTCCGGCGTTGCCGCTAAAGGTCCACGAGAGTACCTTGCCGCGGTGGTCAAGATACGAGAGACCATGCACCGTCCCAGCGGGAATATTCACGTAGTCCCCGGGCGCAAGCGTGTAGATCCTGTTCCCAAGGGTAAGCGAGATGCTGCCCTCGACGACGTACAGCGCCTCGTGAGTTGCGGAATGCCGGTGCAGGGGAAAATGCTCGCCTTTCGCGCCGCTCAGCATCGCGCCGGCCATCGAAGCGCCGATATCTTCGTTGCGCGCGATGATGATGGCGAGTTGACGTCCGAAGGCGAAGCGCTTTCCTTCACCAGCATTCAGCTTATAGGGGGTGGGCGTGCCAGGGAGCTCGTTAAGCGTCATAAGTTTGACCTTCTTGCGGAATGAGGAACACAACAAATTAGGTTTTCAGGCCATAGCCGGACCATGCGAGCGGAACGTTCCGTAGTTCTGGTACTGCACGGTACCGCACGAATGCCACTTTTATCAGAGCCGACCACGCCTTGTAAAGCCGAAAATTACAAAAGAATCTCGACGTAGGCGCCTATGTCTCCGACGAAGCGGCAAATTGCAGGGCAGCGACGTGCGGCTTGACAATCGTATGGTACTCTGCGGTACCATCACTCCGTTGAGAAGCCACCGCATCCGGCGGCAACCGTAGAGGAGACCGATGAAACTTGCCAGTTACGAACTCACTGGGCAGCCCACCTGGGGCGTGATCGAAGGTAACGAGGCTATCCACGCCGGGAAAACCTTGCAGGCGAAGTACCCCGACCTTAAATCCCTGATCGCGGCAGACGCGCTCCCGGAGGTTGCCGCTGCGCTGAGTGCGTCGGAGCGTGGATCGGTGTCTGATCTACGCTGGCTGCCGGTGATTCCGAATCCCGACAAGATTCTTTGCGTTGGCTTGAACTACGAGACGCACCGCAAGGAGACGGGCCGCGCCGAGGTGAAGCACCCTACCATCTTCGGCCGCTTTGCCAACTCGCAGACCGCGCACATGGCAGACATCGTGCGGCCGCGTGTCTCAACCGATCTCGATTTCGAGGGCGAGTTGGCCATCGTGATCGGCAAGCCCGGGCGCTATATCGATCGCGCCCACGCCTTCGATCACATTGCCGGCTACTCCTGCTACAACGACGGCAGCGTGCGCGACTGGCAACACCATACGCACCAGTTCACCCCGGGGAAGAACTTTCCCGGGACAGGCGCCTTCGGACCCTGGATGATGACACCGGATGAACTGGGCGAGCTTGCGGAACTGCGCATCTCCACGCGCCTGAATGGAGAGGTGGTACAGGACGCGCGGCTGGGACAGATGATCTTCGATATACCCACGGTAGTCGAATACTGCTCCTCCTTCACTCCGCTTGAGCCCGGCGATGTGATCCTGACTGGCACCCCCGGAGGAGTCGGCGTCAAGCGCACGCCGCCGCTCTGGATGAAGCCGGGGGATGTGGTCGAGGTTGAGATCGAGCGCCTCGGCACATTGCGCAACGGGATTGCCGACGAAGCCTAAGCGAACACGCAATACGCGTACAGCCGTATGGACACCTGCTCCCACAACACGATCGACCTTCACACGCACGTTGTGCCTGCGACATTCCCGCGATCTTTACATGGAGTTGCGGGTTGGCCCTCCATGGAGACGGTCGACGCGTGTCATCGCAACATCGTGATCGACGGCAAGGTGTACCGTACGCTTTCCGACAGATGCTGGGACGCGGCCAAGCGGATTGAAGACATGGATGCGATGGGAGTCAGCCTGCAGGCCGTCTCTCCCATGCCGGAGTTGTTCTCATACTGGCTGCCTGCGCCGGCGGCGAACGACCTTCTTCGGTATATCAACGACCAGACCGCGGAATGCGTGGCCGCTTCGCGCGGGCGTCTGGTGGGCCTGGGCGCGGTTGCGCTGCAGGATATCGAACTGGCCATCGCGGAGCTTACCCGCGTGCGCGAGCAGCTTGGCTTCGCGGGTGTCGAGATCGGCAGCAACGTAAACGGCAACCCCATCGGTTCGCCGGTATTCGATGCCTTCTTCGCTGCCGCGGAGCAGCTGGGAGCGGCGATCTTTGTCCACGCCGTCCGACCCGCGGGCATGGAGCGCCTGGTCGGTCCGGGCGCGTTGCAGCAGGTGCTGGCATACCCCACCGATGTAGGCCTCGCAGCGGCTTCGTGCATTACGGCGAACACCATGGAACGATTCCCACGCCTGCGGATTGCGTTCAGCCATGGCGGCGGCACGCTTGCTTCCCTGCTGCCGCGGCTTGCAGAAGGCGCTCGAGTGTTCCCCGCGCTGCGCGAAAGCATCCATGAAGACGTGTACAGTCAGGCGCGGCGATTCTTCTACGACACTCTGGTCTACGACGAGCCGACCCTTTGCCATCTGCTCAACGTCTTCGGGGACACCCAGTTGGTTGTCGGCACCGACTTCCCGTTCAACTTTCAGGACCACACTCCGGTGGAGCGCATCCTGCGGGCTGTCCCTGATGACAATGTTCGGACCTGCCTGTTGCACGCTAACGCACGTCGATTTCTGAACCTGGAGGCAAGGCCGTGAATCGTTTTCCAGTCGCAGAGGTTCGCAGTGTGGAACTCGGCACGCCGGACCTGGCAAGGTCGGAGGCGTTTTACACCGAAGTGTGGGGCCTCGCGAAACAGGATCGCGACGCGGATGCAGTCTATCTGCGTGCAAGCGGCCACGATCATCATGTGCTTGCGCTGCGGTCGCACCATTCCTCCGTGGTCTTGTCGATTACCTTTCGAGCGGCCTCGGAAGCGCACCTGCACGCGCTTGTTCAGTCCGTGCAGGACGCCGGTGGCATGGTGATGAAAGCGGTCGCGCCCAACTCTGCTCCGGACGGGGGCATCGCTGCGACCGTGCGGACGCCAGAGGGGTACATCCTGCGCTTCATCCAGGGGGACGCACGGCATGCCGATGGCGGTCCCCGGCCCAGTCTGCCTCTGCGACTCTCGCATGTGAACCTGAACTGCGCCAATATTGAAGCGACGAGTGGATTCTTTCAGCAGGCGCTCGGCTTTCGTCTAACGGATCGCTCCAGGATGATGGCGTTTCTAAGATGCAACGACGACCATCATGCCGTGGTGCTGGCCGACAGCGGCGTCGATGGTATGAACCACATCGCCTTCATGATGCCCGACAGCGAGTCCGTGATGCGTGGATCCGGCCGCATGATCGATCACGGATATCCCATCGGCTGGGGGGGGGGCAGGCATGGGCCGGGCGACAACATCTTCGCCTACTTCGTCGACCCGACAGGCTTCGTCATCGAGTACACCGCGGAGGTGCTACAGGTGGATGACAGCTACACGGTGGGCACCCCCGAGCGTTGGGTCTGGCCGCCCGGCCGCACGGACCACTGGGGCATCGCGCCGCCCAAGCCGGACAGCGTTAAGCATGCACAACTCGCCATCCGTTTCGCCGGACAAGGCACCGCCATCACCTAAACGCAAACCCGATCTTTTCCTTCCGAGACAGCCATGCCAGACCAAGCAACGACCCCACGAAGTGAGATTCAGGACTATGACGTCGTTGTTGTCGGGTTTGGCCCGGCCGGTGCCGTGGCCGCGCTCTGGCTTGGGCAGGCCGGCGTTCGTACGCTTGTGGTCGACAAGAGTGAGACCATCTGGCAGATACCACGCGCGGTCGCAATCGACCATGAGATCTTGCGCGTGCTGCAGAACCTGGGCGTGGCCGAGGAGGTGCTGCCGCACACCGCTCCGTTTCCCGCCTCTGAACACTTCGGCGTGGACGGCCAGTTGATACGACGGATTCATGTGGTTGACCCTCCCTATCCGTTGGGCTACGTCCCTACCATGGTCTTCACGCAGCCGGCGGTTGAGGCGATCCTTCGCCGTCATGTCGCGGCGCTTCCGAGCGTGACCATCGCGCTTGGCCGCGAGGTGACTAGCATCACGCAGAGCGGGTCGACAGCCACGATTGAACTGGTGTCTGCTGGTAAAGCCAGCGCGATAACGGCGCGATACGTTATCGGCTGCGATGGCGCATCGAGTACGGTGCGGCGGCTGATGGGCCTCAAGCTGAATGATCTTGGATTCGACGAGCCCTGGCTGGTGGTGGACGTGAAGGTGGCTGAGTCCGGGTTGAGCAAGCTGCCCCAAACCGCCGCGCAATATTGCAACCCCGAGCGGCCGACGACCTTCATCGTCGGACCAGGCAATCACCGCCGCTGGGAGATCATGCTGCTGCCCGACGAAGACCCGCGCACAATGGAAGCGCCCGAGCAGGTGTGGCGGCTGCTTGCTCCGTGGCTCACGCCGGGCGACGGAACCTTGTGGCGCGCCAGCAGCTATCGCTTTCATGCCCTAGTGGCCGTGGACTGGCGCAAAGGCAACGTATTTCTCGCCGGAGACGCCGCGCATCAGCAGCCGCCCTTCATCGGACAAGGAATGTGCCAGGGCATACGCGACGTCACCAACCTGTGCTGGAAGCTGATCGAGGTGCTTCACGGAACTGCCGCCGCAGCCCTGCTGAAGACGTACGAAGAAGAACGCAGCCGTCATGTGCTCACGTTGACTTCGCGGATCAAGGCGATCGGCCATCACATATGCGAGCGGGATGCGGCGGCGGCCCGCGCGCGCGACGCGGCCTTGCTGCTGCAAGGAGGCGGCCAGGCGCTAACCGTCACGCGACAGGAGATCGTTCCTCCGCTCGAATGCGGCTTGTTCGCTCGGCCGGCATCCGCCGCCACCGGCACGCTGTTTCCGCAGCCCTGGATTCTGACACCGCACGGTGCAGTACATATGGATGTTCTGGCTGGGTGCGGTTGGCGAATCGTCATCGACGGTCGCAAGGCCTCGCAGGAAGAGATAGCGAAGGCGATTCACTTTGAAGCCCGCGATGTTTCTGAACTAAGCGTCGTGGCTGTTGGAGGCAAAGGCTTAGAGGAGCAGGACAGCGTCGCAGCGTCCTGGTTCGAGCGTAACGACTGTCTGGCTGCGATCGTTCGGCCGGATCATTACGTCTACGGCACTGCGAAAGATGCTCAAGAGCTGAGGCCCATATTAGACAACCTCCGATCTACTCTCGGAGGCAACTCGTAGGTTCCTGCTTTGGCATGTCCAGGTTTGAGGTGTCCCGAATCATGATGACGACTTGGTTGGAGGCCGGCGCAAGTACATCGAAGTGCAGGATTGGTTGCCCCCCAGGGATTCGAACCCCGATCGAGCGAGTCAGAGTCGCTAGTCCTACCATTGAACGAGGGGGCAACACGGTGTGTGCGCCGCGTTAGTTCGCGCTGACGGCACTCTTGTGAGTGTACGGATTTAGATAGGTCGGGTCAAACCTCGGATCACTTACTCGACGGGCAGCTTGGCGTTGTAGCCGTCGCGAGCAATTACCGTGTACTTGAGCGGCTTCTGCTTTTCGTCCTGCATCTTCAGCGGCTTGCCTTCGTTATCGACCAGCAGAACCTTCACCTTGCGGTAGGTGCCGTCGTTCCTGTTGTTGGTGGGCCGGTAGGTGAGCACATACTGGTTGCGTATGGAGTTGTTGATCTCCGCGAAGATATCCGGCAGCGCACCTTGAAAGAGCGGATAGAAGTAGAGGCCGCCGGTCATACGGGCGATGGTCTGAAGCTGGTTCTGAGCTTGCAGGACATCCATGCGCTGGATGCCGCCCATGCCTCCACGCGCGTCGCGGAGTTCGGATGACAGGGCCCCTGTGCCGATGGTGAAGATGGTGACATTGGGCGTCGCCTGGATCTTCTTCATCATCTTGTCCCAGGTGAGCTTCGAAAAGGTATCGCGGCCGGAGCCGATCAGGATGATGTATTTGCGGCCTTCGATGCGACTGGTGCGGTCGAGCGTCTCGTAAAGAGCGTCGAACATGTTGGTCTCGGAAAAGCCGGGGATCACGAGCGAGCGCAGCGAGTCGGCGACCACCTCCTTGTTGTTGGTGAAGTCAGTGAGGATGTGGGTACGCATGTCGTAGGTGATGACAGCGATATAATCCTGCGGCTGCAGCGAGTGATAGAAGCTCGCGGAGGCGTTCTGCATGTCGTAAATGAAGGCGTAAGAGGTGGAGGCGAACTCCAGCAGCATCACGGCTGTGATGGGGGTCTGGGTCATGCGGACGGTCTGGACCTCCTGCTCCACGCCGTCCTCCAGAACCAGAAAATTGGCGGGCTTAAGGCCGGGTACGAACTGGTGGGTCTTGTCGAGAATGACGTTGACGTCCAGCGAGACGATGGGTACGTCGACGCGCAGCGAATAGGTTTCTCCGTTGGGGTTCTCGATCTTCTCGCGGTCGGGCGAGGGCGGCGGCGGGGCGTACACGTCGAAGCCGCGGTAGGTCCCGTGGACGGGGGCCCGGAGCTTGGCCCGGTAGGATTCGAGGTCTTTCGCGGTGATGAGCCCCCCGCCCGCCTTCATCTCCTTGACGAGCAGCGCGGCCGTCAACGCCG
>CAXTPN010000040.1:0-15899 GCA_964246125.1 uncultured Acidobacteriaceae bacterium | reverse complement strand
ACATATTTTTGCCCCTGGGCGGTACCACCGTGAGCGACGGGAGCGCGCTGAACTTCGGCTATGTCGTCAGCTATGGGCGTCTCTCCAACAATGCCTCGGTGAACTGGAACCGCAGCAGCGCGGAGACGCGCAACTACTTCACCGATACGAACAGCGATCCCTCCGCGGTCGCCGGCATCGCAGTTCCAAACCAAGCCGCGAGCATGGCCGACCCGAAGTTCTACAACGGCCTGCCGTCGATCGGCATTACGAACTTCGCCAGCCTGACCAACACGACGCCCAGCAAGACGATCAACCAGACGATCAGTTTTTCAGACTTCGTAGCGTGGCGGCACAAGCGCCACAACATGCGTTACGGCGTGGATATCCGGCGCGTGCATGCGGATTCGGTCGGCGGGAACGATCCTCTGGGGCAGTTCACATTTACGGGCTACGCGACCGAGAGCCCCGGCGACCAGGTGGGCCAGAGCGCCACCGCAACCAGCGGGTCAGGCTTCGCCGACTTTCTGCTGGGGCTGCCCGAGAGCACCAAGATTCAAGCCGGCCTGAACAAGATCTACCTGCGCGAGAACGTCTTCGACCTGTATGCGACGGACGACTTTCGCATGCTGTCGAACGTGACGCTGAACTACGGCCTGCGCTATGAATACTTCGCGCCGTACACCGAAAAGAACAACCGGCTGGTAAACCTGGATCACAACGCCAACTTCAGCGCGGTGGACGTGGTGATGCCGGGCGCGAACAGCATGTTTCAGGGCACCTATCCGGGCGGGTTGGTCAACCCGGATCGGACGATGTTCTCGCCGCGCTTCGGCGGGGCGTGGTCACCGAAGTTTCCATGGACGAAGAACACCGTGATTCGCGGCGGCTATGGCGTCAATTACAACACCAACGCATTCGCGGCGTTCGCCAAATCGATGTCGTTCCAGCCGCCCTTCGCGCAGACGCAGACCAACAACATCACCATTCCGACGCTTGCGAATCCGACGCCGATCGCCACAGGCTGCACGACCACGACTCCGAGCAAGACCTTCGGAGCCGTGACAATTCCGGGCACCACGGCGAACATGACGCTGGCCAACGGATTCGGCACCTCGGCTGCTTCGACGGGTTGTTCGACCTTGCAGCCGATCCACAACAACTACTCCGTGAACAAGAACTATCGGCTGGGCATGGTGCAGATCTACAACCTGAATATTCAGCGAACGATCCCGCAGGGCATCGTGCTGAACATCGGCTTCAACGGCTCGAAGGGCAGCAACCTTGACGTGGTGGGCTCGCCCAACAGCACGCCCTCGGGCGATACGCTGGCCGGCGTCTCCTCGTTTATCTACGAGAACTCGGTCGCGGGCTCGCACTCCAACCAACTGATCGTGAGCGCGCAGCGGCGGCAACAGAAGGGCGTGGCGCTGGGCATTACTTACGTCTACTCGCATGCTATCGACAACACGACGACCATCGGCGGGGCGAGCGGCTCGGCGGCGCCGGTGCAGAACTTTTACCGGCTCGACCTGGAGGAGGCGAACTCGAGCTTCGACCAGCGCCATCTGCTCACAGGCAACTGGCTGCTGGAGTTGCCGTTCGGACCCAACCGCGAGTTCCTGAACAAAGGCGGCATCATGGCGAAGGTGCTCGATGGCTTCTTGTTGAGCGGCACCTTCAACTTCGGCAGCGGCAACTACTTCACGCCGCAGTACTCGGGCAACACGGCTGAGGCTACGTCGGGCAACGACTACACGCAGCGCCCCAACCGCGTCTTCACCACCCCGATCCACGGCGCGGGGCAACTCAGGCAGTTCTTCAATACGGCGGCATTCGCGGCGCCCACCGTGATCGGCGGCATCACGCAGTTCGGCACGGCGTCGCGCAACTCCATCGAAGGGCCGGGCACAATCTCGACCAATGCCTCGCTCTCGCGCACCGTGCCGATGGGCGGAACGCGCAACTTCGAGGCGCGGGTCACAGCCAACAACGTCTTCAACACGGTGCAGTACAGCGGCATCAACACGATCGTGAACTCGGCGAACTATGGGCAGGTGACCAGCGCGGCGGGGATGCGTTCACTGCAGGTGCAGGCGAGGTTTCGGTTCTAAGGCGGACATTGAGGGAGCAGAGTATGCGGCAACTGGTTGCGGCGATCACGATTGGGGTGCTTGCCCTGGGAGGCCCGGGCGGGGTGTTCGCTCAAGACGCCCAACCGCAGGCCGCCGGCCAGACGTACACCTATCACAGCGACGTCAACATCGTTCTCACTAACATCGTGGTGCGCGACAAGAAGACCGGGGAGCTGGTCAAGGGGTTGAAGGCCGGCGACTTCCAAATGTTCGAGGACAAGAAGCCGCAGCGGGTGTCGAGCTTCGATTACCAGGCAGTGGATCAGGCCGCGGTGCTCGCCGAAAAATCGACCGTCTCGGGCAAGGCTTCGATCGCCGATCTGCTGGAGCGCAACCTGGCCGCGACTCCGCAGCAATTGCGCGACCACCGGCTGATCGTCGTCTTTTTCGACCTGAGCTCAATGCAGGATGAGGACATCGCCCGTGCCGTGGACGCGGCGACAGATTACGTCAACAAGCAGATGCAGCCCGCCGACCTGGTTGCGCTGGTAAGCCTGTCCACCGGCCTGACGATGGACCAGGACTTCACCTCGGATAAGGCATCGCTGCTGCGCGGGCTGGCGAAGTACAACGGCACCGACACAACGGGGCTGGCAGCGGGCGGCACGGGCTCGACCGACGGCACCAGCGATGACACGACGGCCTTCGCGGCCGACGACACGGAGTACAACAGCCTGAACACCGACCGCGAATTGCTTGCGATCCGCACCATCGCCAGAAGCCTCGAGCGTGTCGACCAGAAGAAGTCGATGCTCTATTTTTCAGGCGGACTGTCGCGCAATGGCATCGAGAACCAGGCCAGCCTGCGCGCGGCAACCAACGAAGCCGCGAAAGCCAACATGGCGATCTACAGCGTCGACACACGCGGCCTGCAGGCGCTGCCGCCGGGCGGCGATGCAAGCCAGGGTAGCCTGCGCGGAACGGGCGCGTACTCCGGCCGGGCGGTGCAGGCGCAGTTCAATGCGAACTTCAGCTCGCAGGAGACGTTGGGGACGCTCAGCGCGGATACGGGCGGCAAGGCTTTCTTCGATTCGAACGACTTCGGTCCCGCGTTTCAGCAGGTGCAACACGATACGGAGGCCTACTACATCGTCGGGTTCAAATCGACCAACCAGGCGCGTGATGGCAGCTTTCGCCACCTGACGGTGAAGGTCAACCGGCCCGACGTCACGATCCAATACCGCCCCGGCTACTATGCTCCGGCGGACTTCCAGCATGCCAAGACCGAAGACCGCGAACTCGCGCTGACGGAGCAGCTGCGCAGCGACCTGCCGGCCACCGACGTCACCCTCTATCTGCAAGCGCTCTACTTTCGCCAGAACGAGAGCTTGTTCTACATCCCCGTAAGCCTGGTCGTGCCCGGTTCGCAGATTCCCTTCCTCAAGAACGGCGATCGCGATAAGGCCAACCTGGACATCGTCGGCCAGGTCAAGAACGCGCAGGGCATTCCGGTGGGCAACATCCGCGACACGGTGAAGCTGGCCGTGGACGCGGCGCAGCAGGTGAAGCAGAAGAATATTCAATACTCCACCGGGTTCACGCTCGCGCCGGGGAAGTACCACCTGAAGTTCGTGGTGCGCGAGAACCAGACGGGGCTGATGGGCAGCTTCGAGACCGACCTGAACGTGCCGGACCTGAAGAAGGCTCCGCTGAAGTTGAGCTCCATCGTGCTTGCCAGCCAGCGCGTTTCGAACACGGCAAAGAGGCCCACGCCCAACCCGCTGGTGCGCGACGGCGTCGAGTGGATTCCCAATCTGCCCCACGTCTTCAGGCAGGATCAGCACCTCTACTTCCTTTACGAGGTCTACGATCCGGCGCACCAGAAAGGCGAGTCGGAGCCTCCCGCAACCGGCGCCGGGCTGACTCGAAGGCCGTCGTTGAGCGGGGTTCATGTGCTCACCAGCATCGAATTCATGCTTGCAGGGACGAAGGTGTATGAGACGCCGCTGGTCGAGTCCAACGCGATCAACAGCCCGGATCGCGGCGCGGTTTCGTTTCAGTTCGATGTGCCGCTGGCGCCGCTTAAGCCCGGCACTTACGTCTGCCAGGTCAACGTGATTGACGACGCCGGAGGGACCTTCAGCTTTCCGCGAATGGCCATGCAGGTCACCGGTTCCTCCGTAGCGCCAGTCGCGCCCGCGACCATCCCAGCTCCGCCGCCCGCACCCGGTCGTTAGCTCCGTTTGACATTCGATCCCGCGCGGGAGGAAGATTCTTGCAACTTGTGAAGTCTGGCAGGAGGTCTTCGTGATCGCCACTCGCTGGTTCCCTTCCTTTCTCGTTCCGCTATCCGCCATGTTCTGTTTTGCGGCTGTCACCACCCAGACCCCGGCTGATGAGGTTTCGGCTCGACACCAGAGCGCGGAGTGGCTTCTGCTCGTGCCGCACCTGCCTGATCCTGCGACCGCCGCGCCCGCGGCTCTCGAGACGGCGGCTGATGTCATGCGCGCCCGGCGCCTGCCGGAGGATGCGCTCGAATACTACCGCTATGCCCTGAATCGCGGGGGGGATGAAGCGGAGTTGAGCAATCGCATCGGCGTGACGCTGCTGGAACTGCATCACCCGGAGCTGGCTCGGGTCGCATTCAAACGCGCGCTGCAGCGCAAGCCGAAGGACTCGCAAACCTGGAACAATCTAGGAGCGGCCGAGTACATCGCGGGCAGCTATCAGGCGGCGATCGTCGACTATGTAAAGGCGGTGAAGCTCGATAAGAAGGCAGCGGTCTACCACTCGAACTTGGGTACGGCATACTTCGAGATCAAGGATTTTGAGAGCGCTCGACAGCAGTTCGCGAAGGCCATCAAGCTCGATCGGAATGTCTTCCAAAGAGGCGACTTGGGCGGCGTCCAGGCGCATGTGCTTTCGACGAGCGATCGCGGGCAGTTCTGCCTGGAGATGGCGCGACTGGCCGCGAAGCAGCACGACGACGAGGGAGTCATTCGATGGCTCGGCAAGGCTGTAGACGCGGGGTTCGACGTCCACTACGCCATGATCTCCGACCGGGACTTCGAGCAGTACCGCAAAGATCCGCGCGTCGCCTTGCTGATCCACAACGCGAAGGCGATGAAGTCCGGACAGCTCGCGACCAACGCGACTCCGGTTCCCCCGCTGCCCAGCCCCAAGCCTTAAGCAAGAGGCTCATCTGTACGGGCAGTGGCGGCAGTCTGAGTTGCAGCAGAAGCCGCGCTTGAGGTGGTAAGCGGCCGTGAAGACCATGTAGGAACCTTCCAGGTAGAAGTCCTCCTGCGTGAGCTCGATGGAGACGTCTTGCTCGGACTCGGCCAATGGATCAGGCTCAAGCATGCTTAGAACAACCCTAACGCCGCGGACGAAGCCTGGGCTATGGGAATACGGGCCGGTCTGATGACGGGAGGGGGCAAAGCGGGCGCCAGTTTCGCTTCGTCCGGTACGAGAGCGCCGTCGCGGAAGCGGATGAAGCGCCCTGGTACGGATGCAGTGCGCGGCCCTGGAACGACGATGCCGGCGAGGTTCATGGGGTCGGCGGCGGCGACGGCAATGTCTTGAGTCGATTCGCGCGAACGTGTCAGCCGAAGGGACTCGACTGCCTCTGGCAGGGCGAACTGTTCGCCGCCAAAGCCCGAAACAAACCGGCCGCCGCGAATCTCGCCGCGCGCTTCCAGCCGGCGCAGAACGTTGAGCAGGTCGCGCCACTTCGGTGCATTTGATTCCCGCTCGAGCACATCGCGAAAGAGCACGCCGTAGCGGCAGAGCAGCATGCGCGCGGCGGATTCGTGCGCGACGTCAACGCGGCGGGCAGCGGCGATGGCTTGCGCCTGGCGTTCGGCGGGGTTCAGCTTTGTGAGCGGGGCCGCTCCGGTTTCATCGCAGAGCAGCGACCAGCGTCCGGCAGTGGTTCGAGCGGCGGCACGTTTGTTCAAGGACGCAGGCGTGGATGCGGTGGCCTTGCGGCGCGGGTCCATCATGCCGCGGAGCTGATCGAAGCCGTCGGCGGAGGCAAGGCCAGCCGTGGCAAGCTCCCACAGCGCTTGCTGAGTTTGCGAGCGAGTAAAGGAGAGCAGGCGTTGCAGATCGTTTGAGAAGCAAGCGCCGCGCTGACGCAGAACGGCGCGAACGGCAAGGGCTTCGGGGCTGAGCGCCTGCAGCAGCGTGGCTTCGTCGACGCACTGCGCGGCCAGGGCATGCGGCAGCCAGTCCGCGGATTCGCGCACGAAAAATGTGATGGGCGCGGCGTTGGTCGGGATCACCCGACGAGGCGCGCTTCCCTGCCCTGCCGACCACGCCGGGTGAGGCGAGACGCGGCCCCAGCCCACCGCGCCGGAGAGGCAAAGCGCATCCAGCCAGCGGGGATCGTATGCGGCCACGCGCGCGGGCAGCAGGGTGCGCTCCCATTCGACGGCCGGCGCTTCAAAGCCTTCCAACTTCGAGAGCGCCTCCAGCACGCCCTCCTCCCCGGTCAACTGCGTCTGCGGCGCGAGATGCTGCCAGCCCAGAAGCCAGCGCATGTAGACCGCCGGCGTGACGGGCTCGACCTGCTTTCGAAGGGTGCCGAGCGTCAGGCGATGAATGCGCTGAAGGATGCGGCGCTCGCACCATTCGATTTCGTAGTCCGAAGCGCCGGGCGGAGACGTTGCATGCTCGAAGGCACCACGCAGCGCCAGGCCTTGCATCTCCATCGCAAGCAGCGCCTTAAAGATGTCGCTGGACGGAATGCCAAGCATCGTGGAAAGCGCGTCTGCCGTGCAGGGACCGGTAATTTGTAACCATCCTTGCACACACTTCAGCACGGCATCTGAATTTGTAACAGATACAGTTTTATCGCCTGCTAAAACCTTCGCCGAATCCAGCCGTTCCGTCGCTACCCAGCCGCTGCGTCCGCCGAGCTCGATGGTCTGGACGCGCCCATGCCGCATCAGGCGCTCATAGAAGATGGGCCAGCCCGCCGCCTTCTCCGTATCAATGCAGTAGAGCGGCAGAACGATGAGCGAAAGCAGGAGATCGTGCAGCTCGTGCTCATCGCGCAGGTCGGGCCATAGCTCTGCGCGAACTGCATCGATGGCGGCCTGGTCAAGCCGGCATGCGTCTTCGTTCGCGCCCGAGGGCAAGCCGCGCCGCAGTGTGGTGGCTCGTGCGCGACGCGCTTCGGTGCCCGCGTCGTCGAGGTACGCGTAAGGCATCGCATTGATCAGCTCGTGCGCGAACTGCGACGGAATGAGTGTGTCCACAGCCAGGCAGCGGATGGCGCCCTGTTCGATGCCGCGCAGTATCTCGATCAGGCCGTCGAGGTCCATCGCCTCGCCGAGCACATCTTTCATCACTTCGCGCACCAGCGGGTGGTCGGGAATCTGTATGTCGCCGACGATGGTTTCAAAGCACGCCGCGGCCTGCGGAAAGACATTCGCCATCAGGTCGTCGGAGCGGGTGCGC
Organism: uncultured Acidobacteriaceae bacterium; assembly: GCA_964246125.1. Taxonomy (GTDB): domain Bacteria; phylum Acidobacteriota; class Terriglobia; order Terriglobales; family Acidobacteriaceae; genus Edaphobacter. The sequence goes on along the minus strand of CAXTPN010000040.1, from coordinate 8,379 downwards.
TGGATCTGCGGAGCGACGCGCTTACCCTTCTGCATGCGCAGCAGTTGCAGGCTTCGACCCGCCGCCCAACGCCAGCGATTTTTGAAGATGGGCGAGGCGATCGACGCCTGTTCCAGCAGCTCTTTGACCGTATGCTCCGTGAGGAATTGAAAGACGTCGGCAAGCGGAAAGCTGTGCTGCTCGGCCAGCGAGATGTTGATGCCGTTGTCGGTCGCGGCGGCCTGCAACTCGAAGTTGAAGCCGCGGCAGAACCGCTTGCGCAAGGCCAGTCCCCACGCCTTGTTGATGCGGCCGCCGAAGGGCGCATGCAGGATCAACTGCATGCCGCCGCCATCGTCGAAGAAGCGCTCCGCGATGATGGTTGTCTTCGAAGGCACCGCACCCAGGACCGCTCGCCCGGCAACCACATACGCGATGAGCTGAAGCGCGCCGCTGCGGCAGACGCCTGTCTCCGCGCAGAGCCAGGCGATACATTCCGCTACCTCGCTTTGTGCGGCGTGCAGCGCCTGCGGCGATACGCTTGCGGTACGCCTCGAAATCTCCTCGCGCAGCTCGCCGACGCCCCTCGAAAGAACGCCGGTCCGCTGCGGCGCTTCGCCCTCCCAGAATGGGATCGTCGGCGGCGCGCCGTGAGCGTCTTCGACCAGCACGCGGCCCGCGGACTCGATCTTCTGGATGCGCCAGCTGCTGTTGCCCAGCAGCACCACATCGCCCGGCGATGAATCGACGGCGAAGTGCTCATCCAGCGTGGCGATTTGCAGCCCTTCCGGTTGCAGGATCACCGCGAACAGGCTGGTGTCGGGGATCGCGCCGCCGTTCGCGATGGCGATCATGCGTGCGCCGCGGCGCGGATGCAGATGACCCTGCACGCCGTCGCGCAGCAGATACGCACCGTAGCGGCCGCGGCTGGATTCGATGCCTTCATGCAACAGGCACAGGAGCTCGTCAAATTGACGATAGGTCAAGTTGCGATACGGGTAAGCGCGGCGGACCACCTCGAAGAGCGCTTGCTCCTGCCACGGCTCGGCCCCGCAGCACGCCACGATCTGCTGCATCAGCACGTCTGCTGGCGCTTCGGGAATTTGTAACAGATCCAGTTTGCCCGCGCGCATCTTGCGGATCAGCGCGGCCTGCTCCAGCAGATCGTCGCGGGTAGTGGCAAAGAAGCGGCCCTTCGGGATGGCTCCGCGCCAGTGCCCGGCGCGGCCCACGCGCTGCATGGCGACGGCAATCGCGCGCGTCGTATTGATCTGACACACGAGGTCGATGTCCCCGATATCGATGCCGAGTTCGAGCGACGCCGTGGCAATCAGAATCTTGATCTCGCCGTTCTTGAGCCGCTGCTCGGCGTCCAGACGCAGCCCGCGCGAGAGCGAGCCGTGGTGCGCGGCGACGTGCTCCGGGCCAAGCCGTTCCGAAAGTTCGAAGGCGATCTTCTCCACCAGACGGCGCGTGTTGACGAAGACCAGCGTGCTGCGATGCTGCTCCGTGACGGCTGCCAGCTTGTCGAATATCTCCGACCACATTCCGGTCGTGGCGACCGAGCCGAGTTCGTCCGAAGGCACCTCGATGGCGAGATCGAGTTGCCGCCGCTGCCCGACCTGCACGATCTGCGCGCGCTTGCGTTGCGGACCGCAACCCGTCAGGAAATCCGCGACCAGCTCGATCGGATTCTGCGTCGCGGAAAGGCCGATACGCTGCGGCGGCGTGCTCAGACCAGTGAGGAAGCCGCCGGGCGTCAGGTGATTTTCACCGCACACCAGAGCCTCCAGCCGCTCCAGCGAAAGCGCCAGGTGCGAGCCGCGCTTGTCATCGGCAATGGCGTGGATCTCATCGACGATGACGGTGCGGACGCGGCGAAGATTCTCCCGCGACTTGCCCGCGGTCAGCAGAATGTAGAGCGATTCCGGCGTGGTCACCAGGATGTGCGGCGGGTGCCGCAGCATCGCGGCGCGATCCTTCGTCAAGGTATCGCCGGTGCGAACACCGGTGCGGACCTCGGTCGATAGGTACCCTCGCGCGAAGGCCAGCGCCTGTATCTCCGCCAGGGGCGCGTCCAGATTCTTCTGGATGTCATTGGAGAGCGCCTTCAGCGGCGAAACGTAGACGACTTCAGTGCAGGGGCCGAGCGTACCGGCGATTGCCTTGCGCAGCAGCTGATCGATGCACACCAGAAACGCGGCCAGCGTTTTTCCACTGCCGGTCGGCGCGGAGATGAGCGTCGTCTCGCCGGCCAGAATGTGCGGCCACCCCGCTTCCTGCGGCTCGGTAGGCGTGCCGAACTTCGCGACAAACCACTCCTGCACGATGGGGTGGGCCCATGCCAGCGAGGCTGGCGCGGCGACTGATTCAGAGAGCATAGGCTGATTCTAGCGCGTTCGCCTGCTGTTCGCTTCCAAGCTTTCCCGCAAGCTACATGTCGCCCGTGCCGATGTCGCTCGAACGCGCCGCAGGATCGGACTCGTCCAGATACTGCTCGATGACCCTTGCCAGCGACCCCTGCGCGCTCAGGATGAAGTCGACTGCATCGCGCCCCGCGCCCTCGCCGCCGGGTAGCGGCGTGATCCAATGCGCGGCGTCCTTTACCTGCTGACGCGCGTTAGCCGTCGCGACCGCAAGTCCGCAAACGCGCATCACCGGAAGATCGACCACATCATCTCCGACGTAGCATAGCTCGTCCAGCGTAATGCCCGCGCTGGCGGCGATCTCGTCAATCGCGCGCCTCTTGTGCGCCTGGCCCTGATAGACGAACTCCAGCTTCAGGTCGCGTGCGCGGATGGCGACCGTCTGGCTCTGGCGCTTGGTGACGATGCCGGTGCGGATACCGCCGAGCCGAGCCAACGAGATGCCCAAGCCATCGTGCGCGTGGAACCCCTTGGTCTCAAGCCCCGTACCGTCGAGCTTGGGTATGACAGTAATCTGGCCATCGGTCAGCACGCCGTCTACATCGAAGATGAGGACCTTAATTTGGCGCGCTCGAGCTTCAGCGTCTTCAAGGGGGATCATAGGGCAATGATACAGGTCCATCCCAGTCGACCTGTTGACGGCGTCGTGCATCCTACAGCCTGTACCCGAGCCCCATCTATACTGAGAGACCCCATGAACAGTTCCCGCGTCCTCCTCCCGCTCCTTGCCGCCACCATCGCGCTTCCTGCCGCAGCGCAGTCCGGCCAAGCGCAGTCCGGCCAAGCGCAGTCCGGCCAAGTCGTCACCGGCCAGGCCGCCTTCGCCGACTGGAACCAGCAGCAACCCGGCATCGTCCGTAAGATCACGGTAGCCGACCTGCCCGCGCCCGCACTGGAGGAGGCAGTAGACAACGGACCGCATCTGATCCCGCGGCCACAGGGTGCCTGGCCCATCGCGCCTCCCGGCTACAAGGTGACGCTGTACGCGGGCGGAGATTACCAGACGACCCCCAGCGCCTCTTCCACCAACGGCCGGCCGCCCTCGGTTCCGTCCGCACCTTCCACCTTCCGCGAGCCACGCCTGCTGCGCACCGCGCCCAACGGCGACATCTTTATGTCGGATTCCCACGGCGACAAGATCTTCGTCATGCGCGGGGTTGGACCGGATGGCAAGGCGCGACAGATCTCCACCTTCGTTACCGGCCTTAACCTCCCGTTCGGCGTCAACTTTTATCCGGCGGGGCCGAACCCCAAGTGGGTCTATGTGGGCAACACCGATTCAGTGGTCCGTTTTCCCTACAAGTCCGGCGACCTCATCGCGACCGGCGCGCCTGAAAAAATTGTCGATCAACTCCCAGGTTTCGCCCAGCTCCGCGGAGGCGGCCATTGGACACGCGACGTCGTCTTCTCGGCAGACGGCTCGAAGATGTTCGTCTCGGTCGGCTCAGGGTCCAACATCGACGATCCTGACACCACCCCCAAAGAGTTTCATCGCGCCGATGTTCTGGAGTACACCCCCGACGGCAAGTTCCTGAAGGTCTACGCCTCGGGCATTCGCAACTGTGTCGGCGAAGCCATCAACCCCACCACCGGCCAGCTCTGGTGCTCGGTCAACGAGCGCGATAATCTCGGCAACCATCTGGTGCCGGACTATGTCACTTCGGTCAAAGAAGACGGATTCTATGGCTGGCCTTGGTACTACATGGGTGCGCACGCCGACCCTCGGCTTCCCGCGCCCTGCGCCGACGGCACCGCCGCGAATCCTCAGGCTACCGCGACCTCTCCTGACGGCGATTCCTGCAAGCACGTCGATCTTTCAAGCAAGGTCACTGTGCCCGATGTCCTCGTCCAGCCGCACATGGCCTCGCTCGAAATGGTCTTCGCGACTAAGCTCACCGGCAAGTCCGGTTCTCTGCCCTCGGAGTTTGAAGGCGACGCCTTCGCGGCGGAGCACGGCTCCTGGAACCGCGCGCGCCGAGCCGGCTATGAGGTCATCCGCATCCCTATGCACGGAGGCGCCGCCGATGGCACCTATGAAGATTTCCTCACCGGCTTCGTCACGTCCGATGGTCAGGTCTGGGGGCGTCCCGTGGGCGTTACCATAGCGAAAGACGGCAGCATGTTCGTCACGGACGATGGCTCGCGCTCCGTCTGGCACGTTACCTACGAAGGCAAGTCCGGCACGAAGACCGCGTCTCGATAGCGTCAGTTCAACCGCTGCAACCGGCTTACGAGCTTCTCCGCCAGAGGCTCGCCGCTCTCCGTCCACAGCAGCCGGCTGGAGATGCCGCAATGCTTCTCAACCGACAAGGTGAAGGCCAGCAGCATCTCCACGTTCTCCTTGATGTACTTCGCCGCGTCCGCCCGCGCGTCCTCGTCTTCCCACACCTCGTCCTCATCGAAGACCCACGCTGAATCCAGCCCGAAGTCGATGCGAATCTGGCCGTTCTGCTCAAAGGTCGCGTCGTCGAACTCCGGCCCGAACGCAAGGACCTTCACGGTACTGGGCGTCTTCTTCCATAGCCCGTCGAGCCCGCCTTCCCCGGCCTGATAGGCCCACAACTGCCACTTCATCTCGAACTCGTAAGCCGTGTCTTCGTGCAGCAACTCCATCGCTTCGGCCACCGCGCTTTCGATGATCGAGTCCGACGTATCCGCGCCCTCCTCCGCCCGTGTATCCAGCACATATACGCGCTGGTACACCGGCGGCTCGGTGAAATTGACCGGGTAAGCCGCCGCGGCCGCCACCCGCGGCAGCCCACTGATCCTTGCAAACTGTCGCAGCACCGCGACCACCGCCGCGGGCAAGGCTTCAAACCGGAAATTCGAAAACCACAAACTTAGATAAAGCTGATCCGCCATGCGTCCAGTTTAGTCTCTTCATAGCATGACGCACTCAGCTGCTACTCAAGACAAGCCCCTTGCGCCCGGCCTCTATCTCGTGGCCACGCCCATAGGCAACCTCGAAGACATCACCCTGCGCGCGCTGCGTGTTCTCCGGCTCGCCGACAAGATCGCCTGCGAAGACACGCGTCAAACCCAGAAGCTGCTCAACCACTTCGACATCCACACCACCACTATCAGCTATCACCTCTTCAACGAAGCCGGCCGCGCCGAGCAGCTTACAGCGGAGTTGAAGGCCGGTGCGCGCATCGCCGTCGTCTCCGACGCGGGCACGCCCGGCATCGCAGATCCCGGCGCGCAGATCGCGCAATCAGCCATCGCCGCCGGCGTGCCGGTCTTTCCCATTCCAGGCGCCAACGCCGCCCTCTCCGCCCTGGTCGCCAGCGGCCTTTCCGCGGAGTCCTTCACCTTTCACGGCTTCCTGCCTTCAAAACAGGGCCAGCGGCGGAGCACACTCGAAGCTCTCCCCCGCGGCCTCCAAACGCATGTCTTCTACGAGACGCCCCACCGCATCCTCGAAGCGCTCGCCGACCTCGCGGCAGCGTTCGGCCCCGCGCAGCACGTCGTCATCGCGCGCGAGCTCACCAAGCTGCACGAAGAGTTCCTCCGTGGGCCGGTCTCGGAGCTGATCGCCACACTCTCCGCGCGAGCCCAGGTTCGCGGTGAAATGGTCCTCCTCTTCGTTCTGTCGCCGGAGACAAACGAAGATAAGGCAGCCACAATCCTTGCATCAGTGCAGGCTCTCATGCGAGATGAGAGCCTCACCGAAAAAGACGCGCTGAAGCGTGTCGCCCGCGAGCGCGGCATCGGCAAATCCGACGCCTACCGCGAGCTACAACGCGAGCAGGCCCGCCTCCGCCGCTAACCAAGCCGGCATTAGTCTCTAAGCGCCCGCCACCACAATCTCGGAGAAGTCCGCGATGCCGCCGAAATCGCCCAGCACCTTCCGCAGCAATGCCAGCCGATTCGCCCGCACCGCTGGTTCTGGGTCCATCACCATGACCGCATCGAAGAACGCGTCCACCTGTGGCCGCAAGGTTGCGATAAGCTCCAGCGCGCCACGATAGTTCGCCTCACCCCGCAGCTTCGCGACCTCCGGCTTCAGATCAGCCGCCGTCGACGCCAGCGCCATCTCCGCTCCGTCCTGCAGCATCGCTACTTCCAGAACCTCGGTTGCCTGTATCGCTTTTTCCTCGGCCTGCGCAAGGATGTTCCTCATCCGTTTGAACGCCGCCGATACCGCTGCGAAGTCGTCGCTCGCGCGCACTGCGGATACCGCCTCCGCCCGCGCCACGGCATCCTGAACATCGTCCGCCCCTACCGCCAGCACCGCCTTCACCACGTCGTACGCCTGCCCCTTCGCCTCGCGCAGGTAGAACTCCAGCCGCTCCGCAAGGAACACCTCGATCCTCCGAACCATGGCTTCATCTTCCCCGCCAACCGCGGCGCGAACTATCCCGCCCAACCTGAGCCCCACAGCGGTCTCCGCAAGTGTCTTGACGATGCCGTTGGCCGCGCGGCGCAAAGCAAACGGATCTTTCGAGCCGGTAGGCTCAATACCCAGCCTGAACAGCCCGGCAATCGTGTCGATCTTATCCGCGACCGCAAGCAACGCTCCCTCGATCGTGCGTGGAACGCTATCCTCCATCGACACCGGTTTGTACTGATCCTGAATCGCCAGCACCACGGTCTCTGAAAAGCCCTGCGCCCGCGCATACAAGCCGCCCACAACGCCCTGCAGCTCCGTAAACTCCTTCACCAACTCCGTCGTCAGGTCGGTCTTGGCCAGGACCGCCGCCAGCTTGAGCCCGCTCGCATCCACGGGCGCGCCACGCAACTCAGCCTGACTCAGCAGCCTTTCGCACATCGTCCCCACCCGCTCCGACTTCGCCGCATAGCTCCCCAGGTCCTTCTGAAACGTAACCTTCTCCAGCAGCGGCACCCGCTCCTCCAGCGACACCCGCTGATCGAACTCCCAGAAAAACCGCGCATCGTTGAACCGCGCCCGCAGCACCCGCTCGTTCCCATGCCGGATCACCGCCTCCCCCGCCGCATCCGCCACCGTATTCAGCACCGCCAAGAAGTACGGAGCCAGCCTCCCATCCGTCCCTTCCACAGCGAAGTAGTTCTGATGATCCCGCATCACCGTCACCAGCACCTCTTCCGGCAGCGCAAGGTACTCCTCGTCGAAGCTCCCCATAATCACCGACGGCCACTCCGTCATGTGCGTCATCTTGTCGACCAGCGCGTGGTCCTCACGCCAGCGCGTGCCTCCCACCGTGCGGCAAACCTTATCCAAAGCCTTGCGTATCGCATGCCGCCGCACCTCCACATCAGCCATCACTGAAGCCTTCGTCAACACATCGACATACTCGCCCGGCGCGCTGATCTCGACAGCCTCCGCCCCGAACAGCACACGATGCCCGTACGTCTTACGCCCAGCCTCATACCCTCCGAACTGCACCGGCACAACAGCCCCGTCCAGCAGCGCGAGCATCCAGCGCACCGGCCGCACGAACCGCTCCGGCTTGCCCGCGCGCCAGTACATATTCTTCGCCCAGTAGATGCCTGCAAGCTCCTTCGGCAACTCCGCCGCAATCACCTCCATCGCGCTCCTGCCGGGCCTAACTGCGGTTGCAGCAACATACTCTCCTTTCGGGGTCGCCACGATTCTCAACTCCGCAACATCCACGCCCGCCTTCTTACTGAACGCCATCGCCGCCGGCCCCGGCAGCCCATCCTTGTACGCGATCTTCACCGCCGGCCCAAGCACCTCCGCAGCGGCGTCGAATATCCCGTTGCAACCGCCTCGCCCCGCACCAGCCGTTCGCGTTCGAGCAGCGCGACGATGCGCTTCAGCAGTTCCGCCTGCGCCCCCGCCAGCATCCGCGCCGGAACCTCTTCCAACCCAATCTCAAACAAAAAATCAGCCATCAGTCCTCATTCCAATCTCGTCTCCGAACAGAAGCCCGCGTGCCCCATTCATCGCGCACTTGCGATGAGTGGGAACCTACTCCGCTAACCAGCCACGTTCTCTCTCGCCACCATCTCCCCCTGCCCCGCATACGCC
>CAXTPN010000039.1:0-15902 GCA_964246125.1 uncultured Acidobacteriaceae bacterium | reverse complement strand
GCACCGCGATCGCCAAAGGCGTCGGGCGATGCGCGGTGCTGCTCCGTCACGCGCTGAAGAACGCCGCCGTTCCGATCGTGACGGTGGTCGGCAACGGCGTGCCGACGCTGATCGGCGGCGCGGTGGGCGCGGGGATCGGGACGGCGGTGTGGCTGAAGCAGGACCGTCAGGAGGAGCTGCCGGCGGGAACGAAGCTGGTATTTGCGCTGAACGCGCCGCTGGCCGTGGGGGTGGAGTAAGCCCCCGTTAGTCGCGGACCTGGGCCAGAAGGCGGCGCCAGTTTTTCTGGTTGCGGCGGTAGGATTTTTTGAGGTCTTCGAGAATGCGCTCGAAGTCGGCGTGGCCGCCGAGCTTGCGCCAAGCGGGGTTGATGGAAAACCAGGGGTAGTTCTCGTTACCGAGATAGATGGCTCGGCGCAGCCAGTGCAGGGCTTCGGACTCATCGCCTTCAAGGGCGAAGTAGGTGGCGAGGCGATAGGCCATCTCGGAATCGGCCTCGGCGGCGGAGAGGGTCTCGTCGACGATGAAGGTGGCAGCCTTTTCGCGGTCGCCGAGCTGCACATAGCAGAGCGCGATGGTGGGGTAGACAATGCGAAGGGAGGGCGCTTCGCTGGTGACGGCTTCGAGGGTCTGAATGGCGCGGGCGAGGTCGCCTTTGCGCATCTGCTGGTAGCCAAGCGAGATGCGGAGGAGAGGCTGTTTGGGTTCGAGGGTAAGCCCCTTTTCGAGCTCGTCGGCGGCCAATTCGAGCTGGTTCTGGTACTGGAAGACGCGGGCACGGTTGTTGTAGATGAGGGCCGCGTTGGCGGGGTTGAGGCGCAGGGCGATGTTGAACTGGTCGAGCGCCTCGTTGTACATGCCGTCGATGCGCAGGGTCTGGCCAGCGACGAGGTGGACGTTCCAATCGTTGGGCGCGGACTGCAGGAGCGACTCGATGCCGTGGCGGGCGGATTCTTTTTCGCCGCGGCTGAGGAGCATGTAGACGCGGTAGAGGTTGGATTCGACGGAGCCGGGGTCGAGCGCGAGGGCCTTATCGAAGGCGCGGCGGGCTTCGAGCACATGCATCTGGCCGCCGAGGCCGTGCGAGGCGTATTGCAGATGCGTGATGCCCAGCCCGGACCAACCGGGGGCGAAATCAATGTCGCGGGCGGTGACGGATTCAAAGAGCTCGCGGGCACGGTCGAGGTCTTCGCGGCTGCCGGTGCGGGACATGAAGGAGGAGAGGACGGCGCGCGCCTGGAGGTAGTCTTCAGAGACGGCCTGCGCGGTTCTGGGTGAGAGCGATGGCGGCTGGTTTCCGCCATTGGACTGACTTCCGAAGGTGTGCAGGCCGCCGATTCCCTGAAGCGTGCTGAAGACTTCGTTGCATATCTCGGCCTGCACAGCGACGAGATCGAAGCTGGCGACGTTGATCGAGCCGCCCGCGCGGACGGACTGAGCATTAACATCGAGCAGTTGCCAGTTGAGGTCAAAGCCCAAGTCGGAGCGTAGAAAGTTGCCGGCGAGCACGAAATGGACGAGCAGCTTGCGGCCGATCGCCAGCGGGTCGAGCTGCTGGGTGGGGACGGAGACGAGCGCGGAGGACGGGCGCACGATCAGCGACGGCATGCGGGCGAGGCGGGCGGCGATGGCATCGGCGAGGGCGTAGCCGTAGAGCGGCGAGGGCTCCTGGTAGGTGGAGGACGGGATGGCGGGAGTCTGGTAGGCGGTGACAGGCTCACTCCCTGGGCCCTCCGCCTGAGAGGGACGACCGGGTGTGCCGAAGTTGATGAACGGCAGCACGACGATGGTGTTCTGCCTGGATTGCGAGGAGTTTTTGGATTCGCTGAAACGCTCGGCCAGCATGGAGAGGATGCCGGTGGTGCGCTTCTCTTCTTCGGGAGTTTCGATGGCGGGCGGGCGCTGCGAGGGCAGCAGAGCGATGGCCTCGCCGGGCAGGCCGACGGAGTCGAGGTGCATTGCCATCATGATGGTCTTAAGCGATTCGCGAAGGTCGGCGGCGGAAGCGAAGCGGGCGGAGGGTTGCTTCTCCAGGCAGCGAAAGATGACGGATTCGAGTTCCACGGGGAGCGCAGGGTTGATCTCGCGCAGCGGCGTTGGTTCGGCGAACTGGATGGCGCGGATGGATTGGAACTCGGGTGCGTCGGGGCGATGGAAGGGATGACGCCCGGTGGCGAGCTCGTAGAGGATGAGGCCGAGGGCGAAGAGGTCGGACTGCACCGAGGACTGGCCGGTAACGAACTGCTCCGGCGCCATGTAGGCGATGGTTCCGCCGCGGGCGGTGTAGGTTGCGCCGAGCGGCGGGAAGGCACGTTTGGCAGTATGGTGCGAGGGATCGAACTCGACGGCATCGAGGTCAAGCCGGCGCGCGAGGCCGAAGTCGAGAATCTTGATGAGGCCGCCCTCGGTGAGCATGACGTTGGCGGGCTTGAGGTCGCGATGGAAGATGCCCAGCGAGTGCGCGGCGGAGAGCCCGTCGGCGATCTGGATTCCAGCGGAAAGCACAAGCTGGAGGTCGGCGGGGCCTCCGGTAATGATCTTGTCGAGCGCCTTGCCTGGGATGTACTGCATGACGATGTAGGCTTCGGCATCGTCGCCGGACTCCTCCGGAGCTTCACCGACTTCGTAGATCGCGCAGACGTTGGGATGGTCGATGGCGGAGGCGAGCCGCGCCTCGCGGAGCTGCGTGGTGCGAATCTGTTCGGGGGTGAGCGCGCCGCGCTTCAGCAGCTTGATGACGACCGGGCGTTGCAGCAGCGTGTCGGTTGCGAGGAACACGACGCCGGAGCCGCCCGCGCCGATCTTGCGGACAAACTCGTAGTGATTGATGACGCGCCGCTTCACCATCCCATTATTACTTGGGGGCGGTTGTGGATCATGAATGAGAGTGGAAACCGTGGATAGAAGAGGGACACGCTGGTTTCAAATCGGCCCTGTCGCTGCATCGAAGTCATGCCTAAAAAAGGCCGGCTGTTGGAAGGAGTTTAGGTCCTTACAACCGGCCGGCTAAGGGATTCTCACGCGTTGGAGAAGAGAAGGAGAACGCCTGCCGAAGACCCGTAGGACTCCGGTCAGGCGCATGCTTGGAGTCTAGACAGCGGTACGGGTGAGGCGACGGCGGAGAGCGCCGGCGACTCCTACTAGGCCCGTGCCGAAGAGCAGCAGGCTATTGGGCTCGGGTGCCGGGGCCAGGCCGAGAACCTGAGCCTGCGCGAAGGTGCCGTCGCTGTTCGTAGGCGTAACCCACAGGACGGAGCTCACGGACGCTGTGTTCGTGCCGAGAGCCGCGATATCCGCGTTGAATGCTTTCACGACTGCGGGATCGTTGCTCGCGGGCAGAAAGGTGAAGGCGGAGTATTCGACACTCCAGATTGCGGCTTGCAGCGCCTCGTTTTGCGCGGTGGTGGTGTCAAGCGGGGCGAGGTGGGTGATAAGCCAGCTAATCTCGCCGGCGTTGTTGACAGCCACGCCCTTGGCGACTCCGGTGTTGTTATAGGTTGCGCTGTAAGTGGAGTTGAGGTAAATGTCATCCGAAATGTCGACGCAGAATACCTGGTTGAAGCTGAATGGAACCCCTTTGATGACACCCGTGGAGCCGGTAATGTTGCCGGCGGCGCCGGTTCCCGTCACGCCATTGAGGCTGTAGGTAATCATGCCGCTGCTGAAGTTGTTCTGGTCTCCACTGTAGAAGCCGCCGGTCGTAAAGGTATCGGCATGGGCTGAGGTGGCGGCGAAGGCGATAGATGCAGTCAGGGCGAGAAGAGAGTTTCTAAAGAGTGACATGATGGTCTCCAAGTGGTTCAATTTGTTTCTTTGTGCTTTACTTCTTACTTATGAATACTCTTTTCTCAGGGCCGTGCAAGGATTAATTCATGCTTGTTACTACATCGTTGGGTGAAGGTACCCTCCGCGGGTAATGGATGAAACCTAAAAGGTTACCAATAGGGGATAGAGTTGCGGCGGCGTATATTCCGTGTCCCTTTTCGATACATTTTGCGAACACCTACAGGCATGCTGTATCTCCAACGCTGCCTCGAACGCTGCTTACTCGTGACGTTTGAATCGCGGCAATGCTAGTGGATGCGCTTCGCTCCGCCGTCCTTTTCCCACGGGCGCGGGTTGACTGGATCGTCCTGCCACTTCTGACGACGGCCCACGACGAACATGATAAGCCCGAAGACGAACATAATGAGACCCCAGGTGAGGTTGAGGTTGATCCCCATGGAACGCGCATAAAGCTCCGTGTTGGAGCGGGTGATGAGGCCGTAAATACTCATGATTCCTCCTGTGATGAGGAAGATGAGGCCGAGCGGGATGCGGATGTCAAGTCCCATGCGAACTCCTTCAGGGCTATGCGAAGACGAGGTTGAGCACGATCAGCATGGCGAGAACCGCGAACCCGAGCGAGGACGGCTTCTGCCACCATTCCAGGTGCGTTTCGACCGGCTTGGGCGTGAGCGAGTAGACGAGGCCCACCAACTCCGTTTCAGGGCGCGGCTCGGTCAACAGCGAGACTGCCGCGGTGACGATCAGGTTGACGGCAAAGGCAAAGATGGCGGTCCAGAAGTTCTGCGCCATGTCGCTGGGGTAGGTGTGAACCAGGTGCAGCCAGGCGCCGTGGATGCCGGGCGTGGCATCGGCCGGCAAGGTAAGCCCGTGATGCAGCAGCGCCGCGCCGGTACCCGCGAGCAGCCCCGTAAAAGCACCGTGTCCGGTGGTTCGTTTCCAGAACATGCCCAGCAGGAACGTGGCAAACAGCGGTGCGTTGACCAGCGAAAAAATGAGCTGCAGCGCGTCCATGATGTTGTTGAACGAGGTGGCCGCATACGCTGCACCGATGCTCAAAAGAATGCCGCCGATAGTCGCCATTCGGCCCATCCAGAGATAGTGGGCGTCGCTTCCCTTCTTATTGATGTAGGCCTGGTAGATGTCGTAGGTCCAGACCGTATTGAAGGCAGTAACGTTGCCCGCCATGCCGGACATGAAGCTTGCCAGCAGCGCCGTCAAGCCCAGCCCGAGGATACCGGTGGGGAAGAAGTGCAGGAGCATCACCGGGATGGCGAGGTCGTAGTTGTAGACCGGTGTGCCGTCGGCCGAGAGCACGGGCTGGCCGCTGATGGGATCGATCTTCGGCGGGATGATACCGTGCGGGTGAGCTTCATCGAGAGGAATGTGCGCGGCGGCGGCCGCGGCTACCGTCTGCGAGTAGCTGGCGTTTGCGGGCAGCGAGAAGGCGGGCTGGTTGCCGCCCCCCGCACCCGCGCCACCCATATGACTGGTCACCGAGACTGCGATGATGCCCGGCAGAATCACCAGAAACGGAAAGAACATCTTGGGGATCGCGGCGATGAGCGGAACGCGGCGTGCGGAGACCTCGGAGTCCGCCGCCATGGCGCGCTGGATGACAAGAAAATCCGTACACCAGTAGCCGAAGGAGAGCACGAAGCCCAGGCCCATGGCCAGCCCCACCCACTCCACCCCGAGCGTGTTGGTGGAAGCCTTGCCCATGCCGTGCCAGGAGTGTGTCATGGTCGCGGGAAGAGTCTGCTTGATGGCGGCCCAGCCCCCGATGTTGCCGTGCTGGACGCTAACGTTGTGCAGCCCGATCCAGACCAGCGGAGCGAAGCCTGCGACAATCAGAAAGAACTGCAAAACTTCGTTATAAATGGCGCTGGTAAGCCCGCCGAGAAAGATGTAGCCCAGCACAATGACGGCGCTCAGGACGATGGAGACGTGGAAGATGTAGGCATCGGGGATGATGCCGTGAAAAAGCCCGAGCGTCTGGATCAACAGTGCCATGGCATACATGGAAATGCCTGAAGAAAAGACGGTCATGATGGCAAAGGAGAAGGCGTTGACCGCGCGGGTCTTCTCATCGAAGCGCATGCGCAGGTACTCGGGGACCGACCGCGCCTTCGAGCCGTAGTAGAAGGGCATCATGAAGATGCCGACAAAGACCATGGCGGGGATCGCGCCGATCCAGTAGAAGTGCGAGGTGATGATGCCGTACTTAGCCCCTGATGCCCCCATGCCGATGACTTCCTGCGCGCCCAGGTTGGCGCTGATGAAGGCCAGCCCGCACACCCAGGCCGGAATGGAGCGGCCGGCAAGGAAAAAGTCGTTCGACGTGCGCATGTAGCGCTTCAACGCGAAGCCGATGCCGAGCACGAAGGCAAAGTAGACCAGCATAATCAGCCAGTCGATGAACGTCAGGTTGGCGGCATGGGCAAGTGGCATCTTTTTCCTTTGGGTAACGGCTGGCCTGCGGGCAACTTTACTTGCTTTAGGTGCGTGAGTCCATACTGATCGAGAAAGATGGGCGGGAAGTACAGGGCAGTTGCCCTTCCGCGGGTTTTCTGCATCACAATTCGGAGTGGTACCGCGATCCGCTCCGCCTGCGCACGGGCAAGTAGGAGAATAGAGATGGACTTGAACGGCGTGCAGGTCGATAGAACAGATGAGGGCGAGCCTGCGGCAATCCTGCTGATCGACGACAATGCCATCCAGGCGGCGACACGGCAGGCAATCCTCCGCCGAGCCGGGTACTACGTCATCGCGGTGTTGAACCCGCTGCGAGCACTGGAGCAATTCCAAAACAGTGCCTTTCCCGCCGATATCAAGCTGGTGATTACAGACCACCTGATGCCCGGGATGAATGGCGCGGAGTTCGTCAGGGCGCTGCGCCAGACGCACCCCCATCTTCCCGTGCTGGTCATCAGCGGGCTCGAAGAGGCCGAGCATGAGTACGCGGGATTAGACGTGCTCTTCCGGCTCAAGCCGCTGATGCCGGATCACCTGCTGTCCAGCGTGCATGGTTTGACCGAGTCTCACGCCGGGCGATAAGCGGTGCGGGGAGTTGGTGGGCTGCTGCGATAACTGAGAGAATAGACATGAGGTTTTTGTGCTTCCATGACTTCGCATCCCATGCCCGAGTTTGGCAGTTTTTCGCTTCTGCTGGCCCTGATGTTGAGTGCATATACTCTGCTCGCCGGTGGAATCTCGCTTTGGCGATCGCGCCACGAGTTGCGGGGAAGCGTTGAACTGGCGGCCAGCAGCAGGCTGCAGGAGACCGCCCGCCGCGCCGGCATGGCCAGCTTCGTCGCCGTCTCATGCGCCGCCATCGCGCTGGTCTGGGCAGCCTTTACCAACGACTACTCCCTCAGCTACATCCTCCACCACACCAACCGCGAGCTGCCCTCCGCCTACAAGTTCTCCGCTCTCTGGTCCGGCCAGGAGGGTTCCCTCCTCCTCTGGTCCTGGCTCCTCGCCACCTACGGCTTCGTGCTCCGCCTCCGCCACAAGGTCGACGTGCGTCTCAGCGCCTTTGCCTCCACCATCCTGGCTTCGGTCCAGGTCTTCTTCCTTCTCCTGCTTGTCTTCGCTGCCCCGCCCTTCGCCATCGAGCCCGGCCCGCGCGCGCTCAACGGCTTCGGCCTCAACCCCCTCCTCCAGTACCCCGAGATGGTCATCCACCCGCCCATGCTCTATCTCGGCTACGTCGGCTTCTCGGTTCCCTTCGCCTTCGCGCTCGGCGCGCTGATGATGCGCTACCCCGGCGAGAAGTGGATCCACATTACCCGCCGCTGGACCATGGTTACCTGGATGTTCCTCACCTGCGGCATCTTCCTGGGCGCGCATTGGGCCTACTCGGTCCTCGGCTGGGGCGGTTACTGGGGTTGGGACCCCGTCGAAAACGCCAGCCTCATGCCCTGGCTCACCGGCACCGCCTTCCTCCACTCCGTCATGATGCAGGAGAAGCGCGGCATGATGAAGAGCTGGAACGTCTGGCTCATCTTTTCGACCTTCCTGCTCACCCTTCTCGGCACCCTGCTCACCCGCGCCGGCCTGGTCTCCAGCGTCCACGCCTTCGCCTCGTCGGACATCGGCTACTGGTTCGTCGGCTTCATGACCCTCGTCCTCGCCGTCTGCCTCTTCACCTTCTTCAAGCAGCGCGACCACCTCAAGAGCGATAACCGCCTCGAATCCCTCGTCTCCCGCGAGTCCAGCTTCCTGTTCAACAACATGGTCCTGCTGGCCGCCTGCTTCACCGTGCTGTGGGGCACTCTCTTCCCCGTCCTCAGCGAGTACGTCCAAGGCACGAAAGTGACCGTAGGCGCGCCGTTCTACAATCGCGTCAATCTCCCCATCGGGCTGTTCCTGCTGATGCTTACCGGCGTAGGCCCGCTGCTGGCTTGGCGGGCAACCTCGCTGCGAACCATCCGCCGCAACTTCGTGTTGCCGGGCATCGCAGTTGCGGTGTCGGCGGCTGGACTGATGGTCGGCGGCATCCGGCCCTGGTCCTCCGGCGACGACTGGCAGGCGCAGTTCTTCTCGCTGCTGGCGTTCTCGCTGGGCGCGGGCGTCATCACGGCCATAGCGGCCGAGTTCCTGCGCGGAGCCAACGTGGTTCGGGTGCAGAGCGGGCAGAATCTCCTGGCATCGGCTGGAACCCTGATGCGCCGCAACACCCGACGCTATGGCGGATACCTCGTCCACTTCGGCATCGTGGTCATGTTCATCGGCATCGCCGGCGGGGCATTCAACCAGTCGCACGAGCAGGAGATGGGCTTCGGCGACGAGACCCGCATTGGGCCGTATCGCTTAGTCTGCCAAAGCTATACCCAGGACTCCACCCCCAACTACGACACCGACTTCGCCCTGCTCGATGTCTACAAGGGCGGCAAGTTCATCCAGCAGATGGCCCCCGAAAAACGCTTCTACCACGCCAGCCAGACCTACTCGACGATGGTCGCGCTGCACTCAACCGCGCAG
This sequence comes from uncultured Acidobacteriaceae bacterium, assembly GCA_964246125.1. Classification (GTDB taxonomy): domain Bacteria; phylum Acidobacteriota; class Terriglobia; order Terriglobales; family Acidobacteriaceae; genus Edaphobacter. The sequence goes on along the minus strand of CAXTPN010000039.1, from coordinate 7,130 downwards.
GCTGACCTCTACGTCATCTTCGAGGGACGCAACCCCGACACGAACCGGCCCATCATGAAGGTCTTCCTCAATCCGCTGATCGCGTGGATATGGATCGGCGTACTAATCGTAGTGGCAGGCACGCTATTCGCGCTGGTCCCCAATGCCATCGCCCGTCGGCGCGAGTCGGCGGCGCGGCTTGAAGTGCCGGTCGGCGCGGAGGTGTCGCGTGCCTGACCGGTTTATCAAACGCTGGTTCAGCGCAGGCTTGGTCTGCCTGCTGGCTGTGGTCATGCTGGGCGCGAACGCATCGTCCGATCCTTCGGCGCGTTTCGGGCGCATCGGCCACAGCATGATGTGCGTCTGCGGCTGCGGACAGATACTCCTCGAATGCAACCACGTCGGCTGCCCGGATTCGGCGCGCATGATTGGCGAGTTGCACAGTCAACTCGGCGGGTCTGGTGGCGGAGACGCCTCTGGCGGTAGCTTCGCAAGCGGAAGTGCCGGCGTCCTGTCGGACACAACCATCATGAACTGGTTCGTAGCCAAGTACGGCGCAACCGTGCTTGCCGCTCCCATGCGCGGCGGATTCGATACCGTCGCCTGGATCGTGCCCATCGCGGTGTTTCTGCTGGCGACTATCGGCACGGCCCTGCTGGTGCGGATGTGGTCGCAAAAGCGCCACGCCGCCGTGATCGGCGCACCTGTAGGCTTCAATCCTGTTGACGATGCGACCCGTGCACGCATTCGCCGCGAGACGGAGTACTGATGGGCCTGATTGCCGGTTGCATGGTCGCCGCGCTGTGCTTCGCCTTCATCTTCTGGCCGGAGAAGAACCCGTTCGTGCAGGCTGACAAAACGCGCGTGGACTCGCTGATGGAGCGCAAGGATTCCATCTACGCCAACCTCCGCGATCTCAACTTCGAGTACCTCGCGGGCAAGTATCCGGACCAGGACTACAAGCAGCAGCGCGAGCTGCTCGAAGGCGAGGCTGCCGCCGTGATCGCGGAGATGGACGCGCTCGAAGCGCGAGGCGTTCGGCGGGCACGCTAGGCTTGATAGACTTGGGTGTGACTTTTCGAGATACTCTTCATAGAAACTTATTGCTTTGTGGCATCGTGCTGGCGATGCTTTGCGGCAGCGCACTCGCCCAGACGATCACCGGCGTGGTCACCAACAAGACCACCGGCAAGGTCTCGGCCGGCGATGACGTGGTCCTGCTGAAGCTGGCGCAGGGCATGCAGGAGCTCTCGCGCACCAAGACCGACGGACGCGGACGCTTCACCCTGAAGGTGCCGGATGATGGCGCAAACGTGCTGCATATGGTGCGCGTCACGCACGATAAGGCCAACTATTTCAGGCCGGTGCAGCCGGGCGCGCAGTCGGTCGAGGTAGAAGTCTATACCGGCTCCGCTGAGGTTGAAGGCGTCACCCTCGCCGAAGACGTCATGCAGATACAGACGGAGCCCGGCAACGCCAGTCTTCGCGTGGTCGAACACTTCCTGGTCAAGAACGATTCAACGCCCGCCAAAACGCTCTTCAGCGACCATCCGTTCGAGCTCAACCTCCCCGCAGGCGCGACCGTCGAGGGCGGAGCGGCCAAGGGTCCTGGGTCCGAGAGCATGGCCGTGCAGGCCGCGCTGGTGCCGTTGGGCGAGCCCAACCACTACACCATCATTTTTCCCATACGCCCCGGCGAAACCGAGTTCCACATCTGGTACCACGTTCCCTACAAGGACAGCTTCACCTTCCATCCCCGGCCCGCCATAGCCACAGATAACCTGGCCGTGATGATGCCGAAAAGCATGAGCTTCAAGCCTGCGGCCGGCACACCCTTTACCGCCGTGACGGAGGACATAGGAGGGCAGGCACAGGCCTTCGTGGCGCACAACGCGCTGCCCTCAGAGCCGCTGGAGTTCACCGTGAGCGGCACGGGCCAGCTTCCGCGCGATTCCGGCCAGCAAGGCCCGGGCGCGCAGGCGGGCGGAGCCGCCGCAAACGCTGCCGGCGGCGATCCGAATACGGACACGCGCCCGGGCGGCGGGCTGGGCGTGCCGGTCGACAAGGATGCCGAGCGCGACCCCTGGACGAAGTACCGCTGGTGGATCATCGCCGGCCTGGGCCTGGCCTTCGCGGCTGCGGCGGGATTCATGCTGAAGAGTCCGGCATCCGCTGCTCCAGCCACAAAGCCTGGCCCTGAAGGCCCCTTGCAGGTACTGCGCGACGAGATGTTCGCGCTTGAAACTGACCGGCTCGCAGGCAGGGTCAGCGACTCGCAATATGCGGAACTGAAGGCCGCGTACGATCTCGTGCTGCGCCGCGCACTCCAGCAGGCAGAGACCGTCCAGGTTGTGTCGGAGTAAGCGATCATGTACGGATTTATGCGGCTAATCCGGTTGCTTGCGATCACGGTGTGGGTAGGCGGCCTGATCTTCTTCGCCTTTGTGCTCGCGCCCGCGGCGTTCCACACGCTGCCTACCATTCGTGAGGCCGGACTGATCGTCGGCGCAACGCTGCGGGTCTTCGATATCGTGGCGCTGGTCTGCGGCATCGTTTTCCTCGCGGCGACCGCAGCCATGCTTCAAGAGGCGCAGGGTCGCAGCGGCTTGCGTCCGGAACTCCTGCTTTCTGCCGCCATGGTGCTGGCGACCGCATACATCCAGTGGAGCATCCTGCCCTCGATGGAAGCCGACCGCAGGCTCGCTGGTGGAGACATCACGCTGATACCGGGGACCCATCCCGCGCGCGTTCACTTCGACCAGCTGCATCAGCGGTCGGAGCGGGTGGAGGGGGGCGTGCTGGCGCTCGGTCTTGGAGTGCTGTTTTTGATGTCCCGCGAGCAGATCGTGCGTGAAGCAAGGTGAGCTATTGCAGCGTCAGGGTTACGGCCGCCGTATGCTGCAACGTGGCTCCGTTGCCTGAGGTCGCGGTCCCAATCACGGTAATGTTGTAGCTGCGGCTGCTGGCTGAAGTGGATGCCGTGCCGGCGACGCGATCCCCGCAGCCGACAATCAGTGCAGCGGCAAAGATGACCAGGATCGGGCTCAAGCCTCGCCGTCTAGCCGCTAACCACAGCAGTGGAAGCATCGCCGCATAGACCAACGTTCGTGCGGGAAACAGCGGCTGAAGACTCGCGCTCTTCGGCGTCTGAATGGTGAGGATGAACGCCGCCGGCGTGTTCGACTGCGGCAGGTAAGCAGGATTGAAGGATGCGGTCGCCCCCGCCGGCAGGCCCGACACAGTGAGTTGGATGGGGCTGGAAAGCGCGCCGTTGACCGGATTGACCGCAAAGGAGAAAGACGCCGGGCTGCCTGCCGGAACGGTGACGGTCGTCTGACTGGTGGCGGCCAGCGTGAAATCAGCGAGGGTGACGGGGCCAATGGTCACGACCGCCGGAGCCGACGCCGACGGCAGCAGGTTCGCGTCTCCCGCGTACACCGCCGTCAGCGTATGCGTGCCGAGCGAAAGATTGGCGGAGGAGAACGTCGCGTCGCCGCTCGCGGAAAGCGCCGCCGATGCGTAAGTCGATGCGCCGTCGAGCAGGTTAACCGTTCCCGCCGCCACAACGGACGTTGCAGGCGCGACGTGCACGGCCAGCCCCGCGGTCAACGTGCTCACTGTCGGTGCCTTCGCAATCGTGACAAAAGCCGGTTCGGCAGCCAGGGTGTAGTTCCCTGCTCCGCCGCCCACAAGCGAGGCTGTAACGGGGTAAGCGCCGGGCGGCGAAAGCGCAGCCGCTGTCGTCGCAAGCGCAAGCGTAACCGATCCCGCATCTTGCGGAAGCAGCCCGGTCAGCGTGCCTGTCAGTGCGGGAACCGGCTGCCCGTACAAGATGTTAAACGATGCCGGCGTCGCCGCAACGCCGGCGGGGGAGACCGTAAGCGAAAGCGTGCCGGACTGCGCGGCTGAATGAAGCGTGTCACCCTGATAAGTAGCCGAAATGCGGTGGCTGCCCGCCGCCAGTGCCCCTGTAGACATCGCGGCGATGTTGCCTGCCAGCGGGACCGCGGCCAGCGTCTGAGTTGTGCCGGCCACCGTATCGAAGAAACTGACCGAGCCGCTTGCAGGGCTGGTGCCCAACGTGGCGGTCACAGCGCCCGTGCCGTAGAGAACGACGGCCGGCGCGGCCAGCGTAAGCGCGCCTGCAGTCGTCGTGCCCAGCCCCGCGATGGTGTGGATGATCGCGGCGGAGTCGACCTGGCGCACGCGCTGGTTAGCGCTGTCGCTCACCGTGGGTAGGGCGCTGGGGGACATCGCAATCGCGCGCGGCGAATTCAGCGAGCCCAGTACGGCGGGGTTGAAGTCTCCGGCGTAGGCCTGGGTGCCGTCGCCCGCAATGGTTGCAATTTGGCTGGTAACTGCGTCGATGCGCCGCACGCGGTGGTTGCTCGAGTCAGCCAGGTAGAGGTTGCCGGAAGCGTCCAGCGAGAGCCCCCGCGGCAGACGCAAGGTGGCTGCCGCGGCGGCCGTGGCATCGCCGGAAAAACCAGGCTGGCCCGTACCCGCGACCGTGCTGATGATACCGCTCGACGCATCGACCCGACGGATACGCTGATTATGCGTATCCGCCAGGTAGAGGTTGCCGGCCGTGTCCAGCGTCAGCCCTGAGGGCGTATCGATAGACGCCGAAGTCGCCGGGCCCAGGTCCCCGGAGAAGCCCTGCGTGCCATTGCCCGCGAAAGTTGTCAGCACGCCGGTGGCATGATCGATGCGTCGAATCAGGTGGGTGCGCGCATCGGCGAAGAAGAGGTTCATCCCCGCGTCCAGCGCGAGGGCGGCAGGCAGGTCCAGCATGGCCGCGGTCGCGAGCGTTCCGCTGGGGCTCTGCCCGGCGACGCCCGTTCCGGCCAAGGTCGTGATGACTCCCGTGGCAGCGTCCACACGCCGAATCCGATGATTGTGAGAGTCGGCAATCAAGAGATTGCCGGAGGGATCGAGCGCGATCGCATCCGGCGAATCCAGCAGGGCCGACATGGCCGCGCCGCCATCGCCTGAGAATCCCTGAACGCCGGTGCCCGCGACTGTCGTGAAAACCCCAGTAGGCGAAACGCGCCGGATCACATGGTGCGCAGTCTCCGCGAAGAAGAGATTGCCCGTGCCGTCATAGGCGAGGCCCCCGGGAAGGATCAGCGGTACAGTTGTAGCCTGGGTAGGCTGAGTCTGCGCGGGAACCGAGCTCGGAGCCGTCAACCAAACGAGCAGCAAGCAGAGCAAAGCCGCGAGGCCTGGACAGCGGCGCGGTGAATGGGTCGTGCTCTCGATCCCCATGGGCCTCGGACGGCGTGCGTGCGACCATCCTGCCGTATTATAGCGGGAACGAACGCGAGACGCCGCCTGCGGGGAGGGCTGGACAGGCGGCGTTGTCTCACGCTGCGGAGTGAATCAGAACGCTCCGACCGTGGTCCGGCGTTCTATTACGTTAGACACAGTGTTCGCGGCTAGGTTGCGGCAGCCCCCCCGGCGTTAGCAGCCGTGCCTCAGCGCTCGTACCCCCACTCGCTCACCAGGTGGAACCCACGGGTCAGCAGAGGATATTCAGCCGGCGTCGGCACCCTATGGAAGGCCAGCGTCTGCGCCGACTTGCCGCTCGTGCTCAGGATCATATGGTCCGCGTCCCGCATCGCCCAGCCGTACTTCACAGCGCCGCTGCCTCCGCGGCTCACCATGCCCAGCGTATGCTTCCGCTCGTCGTAGCTCAGGTACATTCGCCACAGCTGCCCATCGGTCGAGCGCGCCATCCCGCGCGTCAGGTTGTCGATCGAAATATCGCGCCACGGCACCCCGCCTATAGTCATCGGCATAGCCGAGCCCTCATCCAGCGTCCACAGCCCGATGATCGGCGCCGGTCGCACCGACGCAGTGTACGCGCGATAACGATCCCCATCGAACTTGAGATAACCCACCACGGCCCCCGCTAGGATGACCGTCTCGATCGCCGCCATCGCGATCCGCATCCGCTGCCGCGAAGCCGGCGGAACCCACACCCCGGCCGGCCGTGTATCGCGATGCATGACGAAGAAATCCCACAGCGGTCGCAGGTCCGGCAGCATCACAAAGCACGCCATCAGCAGCACATGGGCCGCGTATAGCTTCACCGGCACGTCGAAGTAGCAGTTGTAGAGCAGCACGTTCGTCATCACGAACGCGCTCAACAGCGCCCCTGCCAGCGCGGTTCGCCGAAACAGAATCAGCAGTCCGCCCAGCACCTCGGCAGCGCCGCAGATCCGCTCATACGCGGGCACCAGTCCCAGCAGGGTCCACAGCAGCGTCATCGGCGACGTCTGGCCCACCGGTTCATTCAGCACCGCCAGATTCGGCGGCTGCATCTGGATCGGGTACACCTTATAGAAGCCGTACTGCAGCATCCCCATGCCGACGTTCAGCCGCAGGAAAAACCGCAGCCATGCATACAGCGTCTGGTAGTGCGGCCTGCGTCGGTCCAGCGCCGACCACACCGCCGTCCCCACCACGGCCACCGCGAAAAACGTAGCGCACAGCAGGTAGTTCAGCAGCGTATCTCCGCTGCCGTCGCGGTGCCACGTCGCCGCGATCCCCGTCAGGTGCAGCAGCTTCACGCCCCACCATCGCGTCAGTTCTCCGAACGGCAGGAACAACTGCCTCCCGATCCACCCCTCCACCACCGGAAACGGCTGCAGAATCGTGAACACCGTGACGTTGCCATTGCAGAACATGTACAGCATCAGGTAGATGAAGCTGAAACGAAACCCGATCTTCGCGGGTAACGACCAGCGATGCGTTGCGTCCACGCGATCATCCGCAACTTCCATCTCCGGAGACGACACTTCCGCCACAGTCGAGCCACTCATAGAGGAACCTCGATTCAGGATTGTGTTGGGTCTGTTTGGCTGTAGTGTACAGCCTCTGCCCTCAAGCGCAATGCAGCCACCCTAAAGAGCCCGCGGATGCGTCTCCTCATACACCTTCTGCACCTGCCCCACGGTCAGCTGAGTGTATCGCTGCGTCGTCGACAGCCTCGCATGTCCCAGCATCTCCTGGATCGCCCGCAGGTCCGCTCCCTCCTCCAGCATGTGCGTCCCAAACGCATGCCGCAGCGTATGCGGATGCACATCCTCCGCGAGCCCCCGCGCCACGGCAATCTCCTTCACAATCCTGCCCACGCTTCGCGTCGT
>CAXTPN010000038.1:0-16110 GCA_964246125.1 uncultured Acidobacteriaceae bacterium | reverse complement strand
GTTCAGGGGCCTGCGCGAAGGCGGAGGCGGCAAGAAGCAGGGCGGCGACGGTGGGGACGGCGAGGGCGGCGGAGAGTCCGCGGCGAGCGAGGAGCATGGGTGACCTCTGAAAAGCTGGATGAGTCAGAGTATAGCGTCAAGCGGAGGTCGTCGAGTCACTTGTCTACGGGAGAAGACGCGGCGGTCTAAGGAGAAGACGCGGCGGTGATAGAGTGGGGCGTATCTTTTGTCGGGAGGGATTTCCATGAGCCGATCATCAGCCGTTGCGCTTGCGCTGCTTTCCACCTGCTGCTCGGTTGCGTTGGCTTCGGGGCCGGCGGACCGGGTGGCGACCGACCCCAAGAGCGTGGTGTCGAAGACGCAGGCGGGCGCGTCGCCGGTGAAGGTGGTGGACATTCTGCAGACGACCAGCATGGCGGGCGCCACGCTCTCGCGCGACGCGAGCCGGATGGCCTATGTGGGGAATGCGAGCGGGCGGCTGAATCTATGGGTGATGAACGCGGATGGCAGCGGGCAGCGGCAGATGATCAAGTCGAACGACCGGCAGGCGGGCGCGGTGTTTACGCCGGATGGCAAAGAGATCGTTTACATGCAGGATAAGGGCGGCGATGAGCTGTACGACCTGTGGGCGGTCCCGGTGGCGGGCGGCGAGGCGCGCAACCTGACCAGCTCCGATCATACGAGCGAGGTTGGGCCGGTGTTCTCGAAGGATGGGGCGATGCTGGCGTTTGGCGCCAAGGAGAAGGTGGACCCGTATACCAACATCGCGGTGATGGAGTGGCCGGGCGGTGCGGGTACGGTGCGCTTGTTGACGCATGAGAGCGACCCGAAGGCGAACTGGCATATGGCCTGCTGGAGTCCGGACGGGCGAGCGGTCTTCGCGGTCCGGTCGGTGGCGCGGGAGGACTCGGACATCTACCGGATCGACGTGAAGACAGGGGCGGCGGAGAACCTGACGGCGCACAAGGGCAAGGACTTGATCGAGGCCAGCGACATCTCACCGGACGGCAAGACGCTGCTGGGGAGCTCGAACCGGAAGGGCGGGTTCGACAATGTGGGGCTGTTCGACATAGCGGCGAAGAAGTGGCGGTGGGTCACGGATACGCAGTGGGAGCCGCACCCGGGGGAGTTTGCGCCGGATGGAAAGAGCTTCACCTACGAGCTGAACGCGGATGGCCGGGTGACGATCGAGTTCGTGGATACGGCTACGCTGAAGGCGAGCACACGCGGGCTGCCGGTGGGGCTGAACTCGGGAGCGGCCGAGCCGAGGACGTTCGCGGCGGATGGCAGCTACTTCTTCCGGCACCAGGATTCGAGCCACCCGGCGAACATGTTCGTGCTGCGGCCGAGCGGCGCGATCCAGCAGTTGACGCATAACGAAAGCTCCGCGCTGGTGGGGGCGGCGCTGCCGGAGTCGACGCTGGTGACGTACAAGAGCTTCGACGGGAAGCTGATCTCGGCGTTTCTGTGGGTGCCGTTCAACGCGAAGCGCGACGGGACGGCGGCGGCGGTGGTGATGCCGCACGGCGGGCCTACGGGGCAGACGGTGGACAGCTTCAACAGCCGGGCGGTGCTGCTGGCGTCGCGCGGCTTCGTGGTGATTGCGCCGAATGTGCGCGGGTCGACCGGCTATGGAATGGAGTTTCAGAAGAGCAACTACAAGGACCTGGGCGGTGGCGACCTGAAGGACGAGATCGCGTGCGTGGAGTTCCTGAAGGCGACCGGCTTTGTGGACGCGAAGAAGATCGGGATCTGGGGCGGGTCGTATGGCGGCTTTATGACGCTGATGGCAATCGGCAAGACGCCGGAGGTGTGGGCGGCGGGGGTGGACGAGTATGGAATTTTGAACTGGCTGACGATGCTGGAGCATGAGGACGCATCGTTGCAGGCCTATGAGAAGAGCCTGCTGGGCGACCCGAAGGCGGACCTGGCGAGCTATGAGGCGAGCTCGCCGCTGAAGTACATCCGCAACGAACGCGCGCCGCTGCTGGTGCTGCAAGGGGAGCGCGATATCCGGGTGCCGATCGAGGAGGCGCAGCAGGTGGTGGCGATCCTGAAGGCGGAGGGCCGGACGGTGGACGCGGTCTACTACCCGGAGGAAGGCCACGGGTTCATCAAGCGTGAGCACCAGGTGGATGAGCTGACACGAAGTGTGGGGTGGCTGATGAAGTATCTGCAGGGGCGGACGGAGGAAGAGTAAGGCGCGTTAGGGGTTCATGATGGAGAGAAACTCCGGCGCGCGCACAATGCGGGTGTTGCCGTGCTGTGTTGGAAAGTGTTTGAGGTTGCCGGTAATGAGGTAGTCTGCGGAGCTTGCTTCAGCACATTCGAGAAATCGATTGTCCTTCTCGTCAGGAGAAACAGACAGGCGACGTGTGGGAACGACTCTAAACTCCGGCTTGAGAAAAGGTGCGAGGAACAGCCGTATAGCGGCCGGATCAATGCGAAGTCTTTGCCGGTGTAATACATGATGGTATTCGGTGAGAATTTCAGCCGACACGACGGCAGAGATGACTTGGGAATGCCAGAGTGAAACCGTCTTTGCCTCGCTGCCAGACGTGGACAGCAAGGCGGATACGAGGATATTGGTGTCGAAGACCACCAGCATCAGGCGGTTCTTGCGAAATCGCGCATCTCGCGTCGCGCCGCAGCTATCTCTTCATTGATATCTTCAAGTGTCATCGTGCTTGTGCCGTTGCGAGTAGCCTCTTCCTGTATGCTCTTCATTGCTTTAGCACTCTGGCGGAAGGCTTCGCGAACGTCATACGCACGAATGGCATCTTCCACTACTTCCATGACAGTGCGGTTGTGTTCTTTGGCCAATGTGACAAGCTGGTCGTATGCCGTCTTCGATATAGGCACTGCAATCGGCTCACTCATCGTCACCTCTAGCATGTCTCTGAGTGCAAGCTTACTCGTTCTTCTGTAATTCAGCGGAACCCGCGACATCCCTAAACCAGCCGAGCGCCTGGGCGAGGTATGTCTTGACGTCCTTGCGCGCGACGATGGCGTCGAGGAAGCCGTGCTCTAGCAGGAATTCGCTGCGCTGGAAGCCTTCGGGGAGCTTCTGGCGGATGGTCTGCTCGATGACGCGGGGGCCGGCGAAGCCGATGAGCGCGCCGGGCTCCGCGATGTTGAGGTCGCCGAGCATGGCGAAGCTGGCCGTAACGCCGCCGGTGGTGGGGTCGGTGAGCAGCGAGATATAGGGGACGCGCGCGGCGGCGAGGCGGGCAAGGGCGCTGGAGATTTTGGCGAGCTGCACCAGCGAGGCGATGCCCTCCATCATGCGCGCGCCGCCCGAGGCGGAGACCACGATGAGCGGGTGGCCGGAGCTGTGGGCGCGGTCGATGGCGCGCGCGATGGTCTCGCCCACCACCGCGCCCATGGACCCGCCGATGAAGGCGTAGTCCATGACCGAAAGCACGATGGGCAGCCCGGGCGCGATCTCGCCGACCGCGTTGACGATGGCATCGTTCAGCCCGGTCTTCGCCTGGGCTTCGGCGAGGCGGCGTTTGTAAGGCTTGAGATCGGTAAAGTTCAGCGGATCGGTGGAGCTGAGTTCGAGATCGACGAGCGAGTAGCCGGGTTCAAGCAGGTTGGCGATGCGGTCGCGCGCGTCGAAGCGAAAGTGATGGCCGCACTTGGGGCAGACCTGCAGGTTGGCTTCAACCTCCGTCTTGAAGAGGGCCGCGCCGCAGGAGGGGCATTTGGTCCAGAGGCCATCGGTGCGAACAGTCTTGCTCGCGTCGTTGACGATGCCGCTGTCTTCGCGTTTGAACCAACTCATGCGGCGTGTCCTTGTAGTGCTTGAACCATTGTATCCAGTCAGGGCGCGGGCGGGCTGGAGGAGAGGTGTTCGCCGGCGAGGAAGCGAGCGATGTTTTCGTTGAGGAACTTCTTGTCGGCGGGGCCGGCGCCTGCGCCCGCGGGGTGTCCCCAGAGGGATGGGATAGGAACCAGCGCGACGCCGGGGATGAACTGGGCTTCGTAGCGTGCGTCCTCTAGCGGGAAGTAGAGGTCGGTGGCCGAAGGCATGTAGAGCACAGGCACCTTGATGGAGGCGAGCGCCTTCTCGACGTCGCCCGCGAAGAGCGGTTTGCCGTCGGGGCCGGGGGTATTGCCGACGTTGTTGGACTCCCAGGTGCGCGCTTGCAGGATGAGGTTGTTGGCGTCGCGCGGGTCGACGCGCTTGTGGGTGCGCTCGACGAACTGCTCGAAGGTGGTGCCGGGCGGCGAGGCGGTGCGCCACAGCTCCTTGCGCCACCACTCCTGCGAGTAGAGCCAGCCCAGCCACATGACGTTGAAGCACTCGATGCCCTTGAGGGGCGGCGAGGTGTACTCGCCCGCGAGGAAGGCGGGGTCGGTGGTGAGGCAGGTGATCTGGCCGTCGAGCCGGACGATGCCGTGGCCGTAGGTCTTGGCCGTGCCGCTGGTGGCGACGATGCGGTCCATGAACGCGGGATAACTGACCGCCCACTGGAAGGCCTGCTGCGCGCCCATGGAGAAGCCGATGACGGCGCGGAGATGCGTTATGTGCAGGTCTTCAGTGAGCAGCCGATGCACCGCGTTGACGTTGTCGCGGATGGTCATGACCGGAAAGCGCGGGCGGTGGACGGGCTGGGGGGTGTTCGAGGGCTAAGAGGAGCGACCGTTGCCGAAGAGCTCGGGGGTGACCAGAAACAGCTTCGCCGGGTCAAGCGCGCCGTCGGGCAGCGCGGACGACTTGATGAGGAAGCCGTAGCCAGTCAAGTTGGCCATGTAGTGCGAAGGCAGCAGGATGGCATTGTCGCGTGCCGGGTCCAGCGTACCGTAGGTCCCGTAGACGATGCGCGCCTCCGGCAGCACCACGCCGGACTCCGTCTTGAAGTTATGCAGGATGAACTCGTGCCGGACTGGATCGGGAGCCTGCCCCTGCGCGGCTGCGCCCAGCACAAAGAGGACAAGCACGAAAGCAAGGGGCGCGAGGCGCTTCAAACCGGGCGCGGAGGATCGGGTCATGTGGGGGTCCTGAACTGGTTTTGCCGGTCTGCCTTGAAGGTAGCAGCTTGCGCGCCTCCGCGGCGACTTGGAACCTCTTAGCCGCCGCCTAATGGCCGCAATGGTAGGGGTGGCCGGCGAGGATGGTGAGCGCGCGATAGACCTGCTCGGCTGCCACGGCTCGCGCGAGTTCGTGCGGCAGCGTCATCCTGCCCAGCGAGACGACCCGGGTGGCGCGGGCAAGCGCCGCCTGCGACCACCCGTCCGCCGGCCCAATACCGAAGAGGATGCGCTGCGCGCCGGCATCGCGGCTGCGCCTGAGCCATTCGGCGAACTGCTCGGAGGTCAGCGCTTCGCCGTGCGAGTCGAAGAGGATGAGCAGCGCGGCCTGGCGGGTCGGCTGGCGGGCCGTATCACGTTCAGCCGCCGCGAGCAACGCCGTTTCGCTCTCGAAGATAGCGATCTCGGTGGGTTCGAACCTTCCGGCGCGCTCACTGTATTCCCGGGTCATCGCGTCGGCGTGCTGGTTCTTGGCTTTGCCTCCGCGCGCCGAGATGGATGCCAGAATCAACTTCAAGAAGGTACCCTGTCTGATTTACGAAGTTCTTTCTGCAACTTCTCCATTTTTTCATAGATACAGCGGGAAATACTGAAGAAACACTCTCTCGAATGATTGGTTCGAGGTCGCAGGGGTTTGGAAGCCAACGTGCTCAACCAAGCATCACCAGTTCCTAATTGAAGAGCAAGGCAGGGTATGCGCCCGCTCTACCACCAAACTTACGCGATTCCCTCGCGGATTCGCATCCTTCTGTACCTGATTCAACTCCAGGAGTTTCGTACATGACCGTTACCAAGTTTATCGCCGTCTGCCTGTTCTCCCTGTCGCTCGGTTTGGGTGGAGCGGCGATGCATGCGCAAGGCATCATCACCGGATCTATGACGGGCAGCGTTCAGGACCCCACCGGCGCGGTAGTTCCGGGTGCAACCGTCGTCGCGACCAGCACCTCGCAGGGCGTGGATTTCAAGGCAACTTCCAACTCCTCGGGTGAGTTCACGATCTCATCGTTGCCGGTCGGCGAGTACACGGTGACCATTAAGATGACCGGCTTTGGTGACTTGAAGCTTGAGCATGTGCAGGTGGCGACAGGAAACGCGACCGGCCTTGGCGTGGAGAAGCTGCAGACCGGTTCGGCCGCGGAAACGGTGGAGGTCTCTACCTCGCAGAATCTGCTGCAGGCCACGGAGGCGCAGTTGACGACCACAATCGACTCGCAGGAGATCACAGATCTGCCCACGGGGGGTGGACTGGACCGCCTGGTGTTGCTGGTTCCGGGCGTGGTTCGTACGCTGGGCAACAACTATGCGAATACCAATGGGACAGGCTTGTCCTCCAACGGTCTGCGCGGCCGCTCGAACAACTTCGAGATCGACGGCCAGACCAACAATGACAATTCGATCTCGGGCCCGCAGTTCTTTTTTCACAATGAAGATGCGCTGGGCGAGTTGCAGATCATCACCAACAACTTCGGCGCGCAATACGGACGCAACGCCGGCGAGGTGATCAACTACCTCACCAAGAGCGGCACCAACAACTTTCATGGCACGGCCTTCGAGAACTACTTCGGCTCCTGGGGCAGCTCGCTGCTGCCCAGCCAGAAGAACGGCGAGTTCGGATTCTGCTATCCGGGCCAAGTCACGACGACTGCGCTTCCCTGCAACACGCCCGTTGTGCCGCGCGTTACCGCCAACGAGTACGGTGGCACCATTGGTGGGCCGGTGCTCAAGGACAAGCTATTCCTCTTCGGCGGGACGCTTTGGCGCGAGGTAACGAACGGCGCATCGCCCACGACCTCATCCACCCCGACGCCTACGCCCACCGGCATCGCGCAGCTCCAAGCCGCCTTTCCCGGAAACCCCTTCGTCGCTTCGCTGGCTACTACCGGCCCGTACTCTGTACCCTTCGGCAATCCAACCCCCGGCGCAATCCAGATGACTACGGTCTGCGCCAGCATCACGGCTTGTCCCGCCGGATCGCCAAGCGTACAGTTTGCGACCATCACACGCTTTCTGCCGAGCAAATCCAACGATCAAGAAGATATCGGCCGCATGGACTTCCAGGCGACGGCGCACGACCGTTTCTTCCTGCGCTACATGTTCCAGAACTCGCCCACGCTGGTATCAGGCGGTACCGTCTCCGCAGGCTCCTTTTACAACACCACCGACAAGATTCATTCAGTGGGGGCGGACTGGACCCATACTTTCTCGCCGCGCTGGCTGAACCAACTGCGTTACGGCTTCCAGCAATCGAACCTGACCTTTGGTGATGGTGGTTACCCGAACTGCGATGTTACCCACCTTCTTACCTGCCCGGCAAATGTCTCGCTCGGCTCGACCGTTCTGGGTTACGGCTTCGCCACCAACATCCCGCAGGGCCGCATCGTCAAGGCGACGCAGGTCCAGGACAACGCCAACTTTTCATTTGGCAAGCACTCGATCACGTTCGGCGGCGAGTTCGATGAACAGAACTCGCCCAACACCTTCCTGCCGAACACGAGCGGCGCATTTACCTTCACTAACTTCAACTACGCGCTGGCAGGCAATGGAACGCTGTCGCTGGCCAACGGTTCCCCAAATATTCCTTTCAAGGAGCCGGACGTCGCCGCATACTTCCAGGATGACTGGCGCGTCAGTCCCTCGATGACACTGAACCTGGGCCTGCGCTGGGAGTTCTTTAAGCAAGGCATCAACGTGCTGAATCAGATCAGCACCGCACGCCAGACCGGACCGAACCCCATCTGGCTGACATCCCTGCCGTTGAGCCTGACTACCTTCCCGCACATCCCGGAAGCGTACAAGAACTTCGAACCCCGCATCGGCTTCGCCTATAACCCCGCATCCCTGAAGGGAACGGTCGTTCGTGGCGGATTCGCCATCAACTTCGACCCTGCGTTCTACAACATCTTCCTCAACTCCTACACCTCCGCGCCCGTCGTGAATACAGGCGTCATCACCTGTGATGGCGTCGTTGTGCAATGCTTGCCGGCCGCCGGCACCCTTAGCTCTCAGGTGCATGCGCAGGACGACCAGTACAACCCAACAGGCGTCAACCCCGGAACCAAATCACAAACGTTGGTTTTTCCCAACTTCAGCAACCCCTACGTCGAGAACTACACGTTCGGGATTCAGCAGCAGGTCGGACGCTTCGCGGTAGCCGAAGTCCGCTATGTCGGTAATCATGCGGTCAAGCAGTTTCAATCGATCGATGCCAACCCCGCTCCAGGGCTGGCGCCGCCCGCGGCCAGCGTACCGGCCGCACAAAACTACATGACCCTGGCTCAGGCTTTCCCAGCTCAGTTTCCGGCGTCGTCCTACTGCACCACGGCGGGAGCGGTCGGAATCGGTCACGTCGATTGCAACCGCACCTATGTAACCTCACGCGGCAACTCCGCATTCAGCATCTACAACGGGTTACAGACCCAGGTGAAGTTTGCCGACTTCCACGGAGTATCGGGATCCGTCGCCTACACCTGGAGCCGAACCATTGACAATGCCAGCGAGGCCTACAGCGGCAGCGGCGGCGGCACGACCATCGCGGTCGCGCAGAGTCCCTTCAACATCGATCAGGCAGAGCGCGGCGTCAGCGGCGACTCCTATCCCAACGTCACCGCGCTAGGCCTCGTCTACCGGGTAAAGCCGTTTGAGCAGCAGCGCGGCATCGTCGGCCATATGCTCGGAGGCTTCTCTTTCAATACCGTCTACACCTTCAACAGCGGCCAGCCCTACACCCCATACCAGCCCAGCAAGTTTACTCCCGGCAACGTGGTCCTACAGAATGCGGCGGGTACGGCCGCCAACCCCAACAACCTCGTGGTCGTTCCGTATGCCAACCAGGGCCAGGCACTGTATAGCTTCGGCGACTACTACTACAACTCCGGCGTATTGGGTGCCGACACCGAGCGGCCGATCCTGGTCAACCCGAACGCACCTGCCGGTACCGTCGCTTGGAACGCCGGGCCGGGCGTCGGCTATCTGGACGCTAGGACCGGCCAGCCGGTGACGCGGACGACGGACAAGTGGCTGCTCAATAACCAGTATGAAGCAGAGGCGCTGGGCACGCCGTATCCAGGCGTCGGCCGCAACACGCTCCGTGGCAACACCGTCAACGAACTCGATATGAGCGTCTTCAAAACGGTCAAGCTCACGGAACGGTTCAGCGCCCAGTTGCGTCTGAACGTCTACAACCTGCCGAACCGCCTCTATTTGGGTACGCCGGATGCAGCCGTCAACAATGCAAACGCAACCCACACCGATGCGCTCGGCAACAAGTTCGCGTCGTTCGAAAACTACTTGAACAATGGCGGTTCGGCTGTCGGAACTCCGTTCGGCAAGGGTGGACGAAACATTCAACTCGGCGGCAAGATTCTGTTCTAGCCCCTAGTCTCACCTGCACCAGAAAAGCGCACAGGTCACGGCCTGTGCGCTTTTCTGCTTCTATCCAGTGGATGTCAGCTCGTCGCAGATGCCTTGCGTACCGCTCTCTTTACCGTCACAGTCTTTTTCGCGGCGCTCTTCTTCGCGACTATCTTCTTTACCGACACCGTCTCTGCCTTCGTCCGTGTCTCCGCGACTGCCGCCTTCAACTCCCCATTCAGTTCCGCGACACTGATCGTCGTCGCTGACTTCCTCAGGCGTTCCAGCCCGTAGAACGCGCGCTTCTCCGGCGAGAAGACGTGCACGATAAAGTCGACGTAATCCATCAGGATCCACTCGGCTTGGCGGCGGCCCTCGACCGAGTTCGGGTACGTTCCGAAATCGCGCTTCAGCCGCAGCTCGATCTCGTCTGTAATCGCCACGTTCTGGCGCTCGTTGGTTCCGTTGCAGATGAGGAAGTAGTCGGTCAGGCCGCTCTCCGTGGGGTCGAGCGCGAGGATGCGAATGTCTTCGGCCTTCTTGTCTTCGCAGGCCGCCGCCGCGGCCAACAGCAACTGATAGCTTTCGGTTGAGGGCATGACTCTCCTAAACCTCTATGGTAGCGGCTTCGCTGCCCACGCACCAGCGGCCGGAGCAAGATACAGCCTGCGTTCGGCGATGTAGCGGGCCACCCCCGGCGGCAACAGGTTGGCGCAGGCCTCGCCCGCCCGCAATCGTTCTCGCAGCGCCGTCGCGGACACATCCTCATGCACCTCATTCAGCACATGAACCCGCGCCCGCTGCGCCGCGGTTAGCCTCATGCCAACCGGCTCCGGAACGCCGCCGCGAAACGCGAACCCCGGACGGCTGGCCACAATCCACTCCGCCAGCGCGAGCAGCCGCTCCGGCTCGCGCCACCTCGCCAGGTCCAGGAAGCTGTCCAGGCCCGCCAGGTTGAAGATCGTCGCATCTGGATAGAGCGAGACCAGCCGGGCCAGCGTGTCCACCGTGTAGTTATCCCCGCCGTCCGCGCGCGGCGCGTCGATCTCCGACACCGCAAACCGTGGATCGCCGGCGCAGGCCAGGGCAGTCATCGCCATGCGCTGCTCGAACGGCGTAGCGCCTAAGCTGGACTTCAGCGGCTGCCGCCCCGCCGGCGCGAACAATACCTTGTCCAGATCGAACTGGTCCGCTGCCGCCCGTGCAATCGCCACATGCCCGCGGTGCGGAGGGTCGAACGAGCCGCCAAACAACGCCACGCGGGCCGGGACACGCATGGGCGTCAGTGCGCGCGGCCCCGCGCTGAGCTTGCCAGCGGAGGATACGCCGGCTTCCGCTTCTTCGGAGCCATCGGCCCCGCCTCCGGCTCATGCGAGCGATGCTCGCTCACCAGCTCCGCGATCGCGTAGGTCAGCGGCTCGATGCCCATGCCGGCTACCGCGGATATCTCGAAAAACGGCAGCTTCTTGCGCTTCGCCGTGGTGCGTAGCTTCTTCAGCTTCGCGGGGTTGGCAACATCCATCTTGGCCGCGACCAGGATCGTCGGCTTCGCCGCCAGCGCCGGATCGAAGCTCGCGAGCTCCGCCGTGATGACCTTGAAATCGTCAACGGGGTCCGGGCGACCGGAGGCGTCGGAGACATCGACCAGGTGCACGATGACGCTGGTCCGCTCGATGTGGCGAAGGAACTGGATACCCAAGCCAGCGCCCAGATGCGCGCCTTCGATCAGCCCCGGCAGGTCCGCGATCGTAAACGACTCTTCGTGCGGATACTCCCCCACTGACACCACGCCCAAGTTGGGCTCGAGCGTCGTGAAGGCATAGTCCGCCACCTTCGGCCGTGCCGCCGAAAGCCGCGAGATCAGCGTCGATTTCCCCACATTGGGGAAGCCCACCAGCCCCGCATCTGCGAGCAGCCGCAGCTCCAGCCGATAGCTCCGCTCCTCCCCCGCGCGGCCCAATTCGTGCTCGCGCGGAGCCTGGTGGGTGCTGGTGGCGAAGTGCTGGTTGCCGCGCCCGCCGCGGCCTCCGCGCGCGATCACAATGCAGTCCCCCACGCGCACGAAGTCGTGAATCATCTCGTTGGTCGTGTCGTCGTAAAGAATCGTGCCCACCGGCACCTTCAGCACGGTCTGCTCGCCCGAGTAGCCGGAGCAGTTCGACCCCAGCCCATGCCCGCCGCGCTGCGATTTGTGCTCCGGGTTGAAGCGGAAGTGGACCAGCGTGTTGTGGCTCAACGACGCCTCCATCACCACATCCCCGCCGTGCCCCCCATCTCCGCCCGAAGGCCCGCCCTTCGGCACGAACTTCTCCCGGCGAAAGGCCATGCAGCCGTTGCCGCCATCGCCGGCCTTCACCCGAATTCGTGCTTCATCGATAAACATAACGCCTGCATCAGTCTAAATGAGTGCCGAATTGGCCGGCTGCCGACCGGACCGGCCACATTGCGCTCGACACGCCCGGCAAATCGACTTAAACTGGATTCATCCTCGTTTCAAACAGACATGAGACGCTATTCGCATAACGCGAAAGTGAACTCCGGGCCCACGGCACTCGACTCGCACACGCCGGCCCCCGCTCGACTCAACCAGTACCCTCTTCCAGGAGAACCAGATGACCGTCAGGACCATGACTCGCCTCGCACTGGCCGCCACCCTCTTTACCAGCGTCGCTATCGGAGCGCGCGCCCAATCCACCACCCAGGGCGCCATCTCCGGCACCGTCTTCGATGCAACCAACGCGGCCATCCCCAGCGCAGCGATCGTGATCCACAACGACGCTACCAACGCCGAAGTGAAGCTGACCTCGAACAACAGCGGCTACTACACCGTTCCGCAGCTTCCGCCCGGCGTCTATACCGTCACCATCTCTGCCCCCGGCTTCAGCGCGATCAAATCCGACAAGGTCATCGTAGAGGTCAACGAAGTAACCGAGGTCTCGCCTCACCTTGCTACCGGCGAGAGCAGCACCATCGTCGAGGTCACCGCCGAAGCCCCCGTTCTTAACTTCGAAACCTCCGAGTTCGGCGGCCATCTCAACAACGCCGAGATTGAGAGCATCCCGGTGAACAACCGCCGCTGGTCGTCGCTCGCGCTGCTGACGCCCGGCGTGGTCAACGATGCGAACGGGTTCGGCCTATTGAGCTTCCGAGCTATCAGCCCGCTGCTGAACAACGTCGAAATCGACGGCGCCGACGACAACCAGGCCTTCTTCTCAGAGGAGCGCGGACGCACCCGCGCCGGCTACTCCACCTCGCAGGTGGCGGTCAGCGAGTTTCAGGTGAACACGGGCGTGTACTCGGCGGAGTTCGGCCGCGCGGTCGGCGGCGTCGTCAACTCTGTCACCAAATCCGGCGGCAACGCCCTCCACGGCGAGCTCTACTTCTACAACCGCAACTCCAGCCGCTCCGCCTATCAGCCCCTTGCCGTCACGACTGCCTTCAACGCCACGGCCAACGCCTTCGTCACTACGCCCATCCGCCCCAAGGACAATCGCAACCAGTATGGCTTCGGCGTCGGCGGACCCCTCATCAAGGACAAGCTGTTCTTCTTCTACGCGTTCGACAAATACGCGCGCAACTTCCCCGGTACCGGCCGCCCCACCTCCGCGGCCTTCTTCACCACACCGACCGCCACGGCACCCGCAAACGGCGGAACCTGCAACGTAGCGACCGGTGCAATCACCACGCCCGCAGGCGGCACGGCTGCCAGCGCGACGGATACCGCGGCTTGTCTGCTGGCTGCGCGTGAGACTGCAACCGGAGGCGCGGCGCCTACTTATGCCACCGCTGCCGCCGCTTATACCAATCAGCTTCAGCAACTCGCCGGCGACCTTGGGCCTGTGCCGCGCTTTGGCGATCAGGAGATCAACACGCCCAAGCTTGACTTCCAGATCACGCCCAAGCAGCACGTGAGCTTTCTTTACCATCGCCTGCGCTGGGATTCCCCCGGCGGCGTGCAGACCCAGGGAACCAACACCTATGCGGTCGACACGTTCGGTACGGACTTCGTCAAGCTCGACTACGGCGTCGGCATCCTGGAGAGCCAGTTCTCCTCCCGCCTGACCAACGAACTGCGCTACCAGTATGGACGCGAACTGAACGATGAGGGCCGCCAGGCGCCCAGCGCGTACACCAACCAGTACCTCACCAACTCCACTGGGGTTCCGCCTGAAGTCCAGCTCTATACCACCACCGGCTTCTATTTGGGAACCCCGTACTACAGCTTCCGCCCATCCTACCCGGACGAGCGCAAGTGGCAGGTCGGCGACACGGCCAGCTATCTGCTGGGCAAGAACACCATCAAGTTCGGCGAGGACTTCGTCCACAACAACGACTTCGTCAACAACCTGTATGAAGGCAATGGCTACTATACCTACAGCAACTCCATCGGCAACTACATGGCCGACCTCCTGACCAAGAAGGCCAGCTGCAACTCCTCGGGTAGCGGCGTGGGCTCGGCGGCCGCCGGCTTCTACCCTTGCTACAGCAGCTTCGCCCAGGGCTTCGGTGCGTCCAGCCTCGATCTCGCGACCAAGGACTTTGGAGCCTTCATTCAGGACGACTACAAGGCGAGCGCGCGGCTCACGCTCAATCTCGGCGTTCGCTTCGATGTGGAGCGGCTGCCCAAGCCCGGCGCGCCCAACCCGAACGCGACCATCACGCAGACGAACCCGAACGGGCATGACAGCTTCTCGCCGCGCATCGGTTTCGCGTGGGACCCTTACGGCACCGGCAAGACCGCGGTGCATGGCGGCTTCGGCTTCTACTACGGGCGCATCTTCAACTCGCTACTCTACAACACCTTCGTCAACAGCGCGGGACCGAACGGCCAGCTCGCCTACAGCTTCACCTCGTCCACCGTGGGCGCGCCGCTGCTGCCAAATGTAGCCGCAGCGCCTCCTCCCGCCACCGCGCTCGGGCCCAGCATTGAGTATCTCGATCCGCATCTTCATAACCCCTATGCGGAGCAGTTTGATCTAGCCGTGCAGCAGGAGATCGCCCCCAACACCGTTCTCTCCGTTTCCTACATTGGGGCGCTTAGCCGTCACCTGCCCAATTACCTGAACTTCAACCTGAATCCAGCCGACACCTATACCTTCAATTACACGGTCGCTCCGGCGACCGGAACGACCAACTGCGGTCCCGCGATCTGCGGCACGGTCATCCCGGTCAAGGTCTACGCCAGCAAGGTGCAGACTGGCGCCACCAGCGGCACCTACAACTACGTCTTGCAGAACACCAGCTTCAATGCAATCTCCGACGTAACCTCCAATATCAACGCCGACTACCACGGCCTCACGGTGGAGGTGCAGCGCCGTCAAAGCAAGCTCCTCTCCTTCGACGCGAACTACACCTGGTCGCACTCGCTGGACTTCAACCAGAACCAGGCTACCTCGCCCGGCACCAACAACTGGTACGATCCCTTCGGCAACGCGCGGGCCAACTACGGCAACTCGTCACTCAACGTGCCGCATCGCGTCGTAGCCTGGGCACTGCTGAACCTGCCCGGAACGAACAAAGGAGAAGCCCTCAAATATCTGACCAACGGCTGGTCCATTAAGCCCCTCGTGCAGGTCCAGTCAGGCCTTCCCTACTCGGTCAACGTCTCCGGAACGGTGCCCAACCAGTGCTACTCGGCAGGCTGCCTTGAATCCGCGGGCAGCGGCCTCTCCGGCACCGGGGTCGCATATATCCCGTACTTCGGTCGCAACAGCCTTCGTATGCCGGTACAGGCCGTAGTGGATGCCCGCGTCGAGAAGGACTTCAACATCCGCGAGAAGTACAACCTGCAACTCATCGGCGAGGGGTTCAACATCGCCAATCACAACAACTACACCGGCGTAAACACCACCGGCTACTCCCTTTCCACCGTCCAGGGAGCTACGCCCGCGGCTACCAGCGCCACGCTTGTATACCAACCCACCTTCCAGTCCGTCACCTCAGCCAACTCCAACTACGCCTTCAACGTGCGCCTCATTCAGATTGCGGCGCGTCTGGTCTTCTAACTTTCATCCGTCCACATGGGAACGGCGATCGCCGCGGCGGTCGCCCTTTCTTTTGCGCGGCCATTTCCATTCTCTCGAAACTCCGGTAGTCTGCGGCATACACCCGCAACGCCCAGGAGCCCCATGCACGCACTCCGCCGCCCCGAGATTTACGCGGCAACACTCTGGCTCCTTGGCGCCGCCGGCGCGGCCCTTGCGCAAGGCCCCGCCGACAGCGCCATTCGCGGCATCGTCCACGACCTCCGGGGCCAGCCCGTCCGGGGCGCGACCATCACGGCCCAAGCGCTTGATGGCCTCGACCTGAGAATCGTCCCCGCCCAGCCCGACGGCACCTTTCTCCTGCCGCACCTCGCCTCCGGCACATACACCCTCACCCTCGCGGCCCCCGGCTACTCGCCTCAGCACTCCGCTCCGCTCGAAGTGACGCTGGGAGATACCGTCGAACTCGACGCCACCTTCGAAGGCCACTCCGCCAAGGTCGTCCTCGCTTCTTCAAGCCTAGCCCAGCAGCCCGCACCTACCCCCGATCAGGACGACGACGGCCTGCTCAGCCTGCGCGGCCTCGCCTCCACCCAGAATGCCGCCGTGCTCGACGGCACCGACCAGACCCAGAGTTTTGCCTCCGTCCCCACAGGCTCCGGCACCGATCCCGCGCCGTTTTTTTTTTTTGATTCGGAGTCCTCCGAGATCTACACCGGCCCCTCCAACGGGCTCGCCC
>CAXTPN010000037.1:0-16423 GCA_964246125.1 uncultured Acidobacteriaceae bacterium | reverse complement strand
GTTATGGCATCAGCTACACAGGATCGAGGCCGGCCCGCGTGGTTGCCGTTCGGACCTAACTGACAGGAGCAAGCACAACATGATCTTTAGGACACATATCGCGGCCGGTCTCTCGCTGGCGCTCTTTGCGGCCGTCGCACTGCCCAGCCCGGCCTCGGCTTCGGTGCTGGGGATCGGGAGCAAGAAGAAGACGGACCTCTTTCAAGGTAAGAAGCTGACTCCGGCGCAGAGCGCGCTGGTGGACAAAGCGCTGCTGCGGGAGAAGGAAGTCATCAAGGTGGTCAAGGAGCGCGCGCCGCTGGTGGAGACTTACATCCAGAACATGCGCCCGGACCCCGTGATGCGGCAGGTTCCGGAGTCGGACGAGCACTTCCTGGGGCGGGTGGAGTTCGGCAAGGTGATTGGCGACGATCAGTTCAAGCCGGGTCCGAAAGCGCCCGACAAGACCAAGGGCAAGTTCAGCTTCTTCAAGGGTTCAACGAGTTTCCTTGCCGGTCTGGGCGGCTCGCTGCATTTGCAATTTCAGCCGGACGGCTTCGTGCGCATGGTGCTGATCGATTCTACCGGCAACTTCGATCGCCAGCACTATAACTTCTATTTCGTGCGCAACGACTTTCTGGGGACGATTCCTACAGCGGTCTTCGATGTGCAGCCGGCGAAGAGCACGGCGGGCGAGTTCTTCGGGCGCATCTGGGTGGAGACCGGCAGCGGCAACATCGTGCGCTATAACGGCGACCTTGCGGGCTCAGAGAAGGACTACCACGAGTTCTTCCACTTCGACAGCTGGCGGACCAACGTGCAGCCGAACCTGTGGCTGCCGACGAGCTTCTACGTTGAGGAGAGCGACCCCAAGAGCCAGACCAGCACGCTCAAGTTCAAAGCCATCAACCATGTCTGGGGCTATGTGCTAAAGGTCCCCGTCGCCACGGCGGAGAATACTTCGGTAGAGGTGGTTGGCACGACGGACGTGTCGCAGGACGCGCAGGACGTGAGTCCTTTGGGGGCGCAGCGCGCGTTTTCAAAGCAGGCCGAAGACAACGTAATCGAGCGGCTGTTCCAGGCCGGGCTGCTGGATGCGCCGAGTCCCTTCGACCAGACGCTGGAGGCGCTTGCCAACAACATTCTGGCGTACAACAACGTGGCGGTTTCGAGCCCGATCCGGGTGCGCACGCTGTTAACGGAACCGCTCGAGTCGCTGGCGGTGGGCAATACCATCATCCTGTCCAAGAGCCTGATCGACACCACGGCGGTGGTGACGGCCGATGGCGCGCAGCAGGAGGGGAACCTCGACGCGCTGCTCGCGTTCCAGCTCGCGCACATCATTACCGGGCACAAGCTGGACACCAAGTACGCGTTCAACGATCGGCTGCTGTTTCCGGACAACTCCGCGTTCAAGCGCATTCCGATGCACCATACCGACGCGGACAATACCGAGGCCGCAAAGAAGGCACTGGAGTTGCTGGCGGCGGAGAAACTCGCCGACAAGCAGGGCTACTTTGGCCTGTACCTGCAGCAGCTGCAGCAGCGCATCAAGGGGCTGCGCGCGCTCAACGAGCCGATGATCGGGGACGCGCTGGTCAAGAGCGACAACGACCAGACCTTCTGGATGGCGGCGCTGATGCCGAAGGGCGAGAAGCTGGATGTCAAAAACCTGAAGCAGCAGGGAGCGGTGCCGCTGTCAAGCTTCCTTCGGTTCGATCCATGGACGGATCAGGTGGTGACCATGCACACCGCGTTCGAGCCGATTCTGAACGCCAGCGACAAGATGCCGTTCGAAGTATCGCCGGTGTACCTGAAGCTGTCGTACTACAAGCCGCCGGCCGCGCCGGCCGCTACTCCTGCTGCCGATACCGCCGCACCAACAGCGGATCCGAACGCGCCCGTGGCTGCTCCGGCTACGGTTCCGGGCACGACTCCTGTCACTGCTCCGGGAACAGCACCGAATCCTACTCCGGCAGCCCAGCCGGCGACCCCACCTCCAAGCGCCGCGAATCCGTTCCCAACGGTTGAGCGGAACTAAATCTTGCGCCAACAGGGGTGAGGCCATGGCCCGCCCCGGGGCGCCATACCGTAGGGCGGTCTTACCGGCAGGGATTGCACGACCGGAAAGCCTTGGAATTTTAAATGAAGAACTGGCACAGCGTATTTTTCAGCCTTGCAGTGCTGTTTCTCGGTATATCTTCGATGCGCGCCCAAGCGATCTATGCGGGGACCGAGAATGTTCGCATTCAGGCGGGTGTTGGCGGAACGTACCTGAAGACCGACTACGCCCGAAACACAGACAAGGGCCTGGTATTCTGGGGCGATTACGACTTTCGCGCTTTCATCGGGCTGGAGGGCGAGTACCGGCTCGGCGGCCTGATGGCACCTGGCGGTATCGGCGAAAATTCCTACCTGGTGGGGCCGCGCCTGCTGTATCGCCGGCGGAAGTTCACGGGGTACGGCAAGCTGACGGTGGGCAGAGGGACAATCACGAACCAGGACCTGAATCAATCGTCATCTTTCAACGTCTACGCTTATGGCGGCGGGTTGGAGTATAAAGTAACTCGCAAGCTCAATCTTCGTGCGGTCGATATCGAGTTGCAGAAGTGGCCCGATTTCAAGCCCACTGCGATCTCTCCGCTGTCCCTTGCGGTCGGTCTGTCTTACGTTTTTCGTTGAAGAGAATCCCTGGCGAGCCCGCCTCGCACACTGGAGAAGCTCGATTGCTGAATCGTCTGGTTGTTGCCTCCTGTTTGTGTTTTGCCGGAATCCCAGCGTTGCATGCGCAGTCCAGGCCGACCGCCTCGCGGCGCGCCGACCTGCAGGTGGGTGTCGGCTTCGTCTATGACGTATCGGACTACGACCCCACGGATATAGCGGGAAACACCGTCAACCTGAAAGGCTTGGCGGTCTATGCCACGCTGGACGTGCGGAGTCACTACGGCGCGGAGTTCGTCATCCATCAGGCCAACTCGCCTACCGGCGACCAGGTTTACCAGCGCAGCTATGAGATCGGTCCGCGCTACCACCGGACGTACGGGCGATTCGAGCCGTACGTCAAGGGCATGTATGGCCGGGGAGTGTTCAACTTTCCCAACGGCGTGGCTAACCTGGCCTACAACATGTTCGCCGGGGGTGTTGGAACAGACGTCCGCATTCTGCCGTTTCTGAACTTCCGCGTCGACTATGAGTACCAGGACTGGCTCAGTTTCCCCCCGACGGGGCTGAAGCCGCAGTTGATGACGATAGGAATTGCATACCATTTTCCGGGCGCGTTAAACCGCGGAAGGCACTGGGGCAAGTAGCCCAGCGCCTTTGCATCCGTTAACGGCAAGTTTACCTAGAAGTGATATGCGATGCCGATGGCGGGCATCTGGATGACCTCATAGCGTCCGGTCTTGAAGCGGTCTCCGGGCAGCTTGAAGTCTGGCGCCTTGACGAAGATTCCGCGATACTCCGCGCGAATATCGAAGCTGGGACTGATCTCGTAGGCCAGGCCGCCGCCGAATACCCCTCCAATACCGGTATTCTGCTTCGCGTCCAGGGTAAAGGTTCCGTTCTGGATGGGCGTGAATACCACGCCGCCAATGCCGCCCTCGACGAAGGGGTTGTACCTTTTGAAGGTGAGGCCGTAGACGTAGGCGGCGCTCAACTCCTGCTGGCGAGTGTGGATGGGATTCTGCGTGGTGTTGCCGCAGCACTGGAAGTAGAGGGTGTTCTGCGCGAAGGAGTAGTTCAGCTCCAACGCGCTGTGCGGCGTAAGAAGGTATCGATAGCTGGCGAGAACGCCGCCGGTCTTGCTCTGTTCCGTGATGAATACGCCCCCCGCGCCGTTGACCCGCATTCCCAACAGTCCGTACCCGCTGATGCTGGCGTCCTGCCGGCTTTCCTGTGCAAACCCCGCGGCAACTGACAGCATCAGCGCGCCCAACAAAATCGTCTTCTTCATTCTTTTCTCAAACCCTCTCAGATGACGCGATGCCCCGTTAGACTCCGCCACGCGGCGTTGGTCTGGCTCCAGACGGCAAATCGCTATGTCTTATTGTACCCGCTGCATTCGACCCGGAGCCTTCCCGGGCGCAAAAAGGCCGAAGCGTGGGAGCGCTTCGGCCTGGTGTTTGCGACATGTTACGGCGGCGAAATCAGTCTGCGGCCGGAGGGTTTGGCGACGACGGGGGCGGCGGCGGAGGCCCGCCATTGCCGCCGGCGCCCTGTTCGCGGCGTTCCCGTTGACGGGCCAGCATGGCGTCATACTTGGGCTTCTGGTCGTCGGTCAGGACGGCCTTGATTTTGGCCTGCTCCGCGTCGCGCATCGCCGTCATCTTGGCGCGGCGATCCGGCCCGGCGGTGGTGGTGTCGTCGCGCATGGCCATAGCCTGTTTGCGGCCATCCGCCTGGATGGCTTTGATCTGCGTCACCTGATCCGGCGTAAGGTTCAACTGCTTGGTCATCATGTCGAGCTGGCGCTCCTGCTGCTCGGGTCCGCCCATGCCGCCCGGGCCGCGACCCTGGCCGTAAGGCGGAGGAGGCGCCGCGGGAGGCGTGTCCTGCGCCATCATGGTCGTCGCGCCTGCCGCGGCCGTACACAGTGCCAGAAGACCTACCCGCAATGCGGGCAGTCCGTGCATTTTGTTGAGCTTTATCATCTCCGAACTCACTTTCATTCTGAATCTTCCGGAGGTGTCGGCTCCGGGCGGTGTGTCTACGGAGTACAGACGTGGCGCAGCCGCAAATGTTCCGACTTTCGAAAAGATTTCTACGCTGGCCGGTAGGTATAAGGGTCGCCATGCGCGGCGGCATATTCTTCCACGACTTTCAGAAAGGCGAGCGCGGCGTGCGACAGGCTGGCCTGCCGCCGGTAAACGATCCGCAGCTTGCGCTCGATCTGCAGCTCCTTGATGAGCACCCGCACCAGCGTGCCGCTCGCAAGCTCACTTTGCACGGTCAGCCCGGGCACCAGCGCCACGCCGTTACCCATCTCGACGAAGCGCTTGATGGCTTCGAGCGACGGCAGCTCCACCCCCATGTTCAGCGGGGTCTTATGCCGGCGAAACGCCTGAATGACCTTCTGGCGCTGAGGCGACGGAATATTATGAGCGATGAAGTTCTGTGCGCCGAGCTGGCGGATGGACACCTCGCCGGCTCGCGCCAGGGCGTGCCGTGGGCTCACCACAAGGCTCATTTCATCGCGATATACGGCCACGGACTGCACCTGCGTGTCTTCGGGCTTGAACGAGAGCACGCCCAGCTCGACCGAATGCATCAGGATTTCGTCTGGAATCCGGCTCGCCAGCGCGCGCTGCACGGCCACTTTGATCCAGGGGTTCTGGCGGCGGTATTGGTCGAGCAGCGGCAGCAGGTAGAGGCAGGTGTACTCGTTGGCGGCGAGATTGAGCCGGCCGCGATGCAGCGCGCGCAGATCGCTAAGCGCGCTCGCAGCCTCTCCGCGCAGATTCAACAGCTTCAGCGCGTACTCCCGCAGCACCTCGCCCGCGTCGGTCAGGGTTCCGTCGCGCGAGGAACGCGCCAGCAGCACCTCGCCGAGCTCCGCCTCGAGCTTGGCGACGGCCTGGCTCACGGCCGACTGAGTCCGGTGCAGGCGCGCGGCCGCGCGGGAGAAGCTGTGCTCCTCCGCTACGGCCAGAAACGTCTCAAGCTGAAATAGGTCCATCGATTCGGGTCCCGCGGGGTTTATCATTCCAATTGCGCGGCGCGCAAAGCGTGCAGGCGCGATGCATAGCGCAATTAGAAATGATAATACTGACACCGACAATGATAAGCAGGGATTATGATTCGTTTGTTCTTGAAGGTGAGTCGATATGAGCGCTAACCCGAAAGAGATCGTCTTCTTCGATACCACTCTCCGCGACGGGGAGCAGAGCCCCGGCTGCACCATGCATCACGCGGAAAAGCTGCGCATGGCGCACCAGCTGGCAGCGCTTGGAGTCGACGTGCTGGAGGCCGGCTTTGCCATCGCTTCACAGGGCGATCTCGACTCAATCCGGGCCATCGCACGAGAGGTGCGCGGCACGCGTGTTGCGTCGCTTGCACGCTGCAGGCGTGAAGACATCGAAGCTGCGGCCCGCGCCATCGAGCCCGCGCCGTCGAATCGCATTCACGTCTTTCTCGCCAGCTCCGACCTCCACCTCGAAGCCAAGCTGAAAATTACGAGAGCACAGGCGCTCGACCAGGCTGCCGAATCGGTCGCGCTAGCCTGCACTTACTCAGACAACATTGAGTTTTCGGCCGAGGACGCCACCCGCTCTGACTCGGCGTTCCTGCGCGAGATCGTCACGGTCGCCGTCCAGGCTGGGGCAACGACGATCAATCTGCCCGACACGGTCGGCTACACCACGCCGGACGAATACAGGGCGCTGTTCGAGCGCATGCATCGGGAGATTTCCGGCGCGGAAGAGATCATCTTTTCGACCCACTGCCATAACGACTTGGGTATGGCCGTGGCGAATTCACTGGCCGGGATTGAAGGCGGCGCGAGGCAAGTGGAATGCACGATGAACGGCATCGGCGAACGTGCAGGCAACGCCGCGCTCGAAGAGATCGCCGCCGCGCTGGCGACGCGCCGCGACAAGTTTCCGTACATGAACGGCATTGTCATGCAGCAGCTCTACCCGACCAGCCGCATGCTGGCGGAGTTGATCAGCTTCGGCTGCTCGCCCAACAAGGCGGTGGTGGGGGCCAACGCGTTCGCGCATGAGTCGGGTATCCACCAGCACGGCATGCTCGCCAACCCGTTGACCTACGAGATCATGACGCCGGAATCGGTCGGGGTACCCGCCACCAACCTCGTGCTCGGAAAGCACAGCGGTCGCCGCCTGCTCGAACAGCGCCTTGCCGATCTCGGTCACCCGCTGACGCGCTCCGAACTGGACCAGGTCTACGAACGCTTCACCGAGTTGGCCGATCGTAAGAAATCCATCTACGCCCAGGACTTGATCGGCCTGCTCAAACCCGCGGACAGCATCATGACCGTCTGAGCCCTGACGGGCTTTGTCTCAGTATTGACCGTGGTTGCACATAGTTTCCGGAGTACCCATGAAGCTTAACATTGCAGTCCTCGCCGGCGACGGCATCGGCCCCGAAGTCACGGGCGAAGCGACGAAGATACTTCGCGCGGTCGCCGAGCTCGGCGGGCATGACTTCGCGTTTACGCCGGGCCTGATCGGCGGCATCGCTATCACGGAGACCGGCTCGCCGCTCCCGCAAGCGACGATCGACCTGTGCCTCGGCTCCGACGCGGTGCTGCTTGGCGCAGTGGGCGACAACAAGTTCAACGCGTTGACGCCCGACAAGCGTCCCGAAGCCGGGCTGCTGCGGATCCGTCAGGTACTCGGCGGGTTCGCGAATCTGCGGCCGTCGATCGCCTACAGTGCGCTTTCGGACAACTCGCCCTTGCGCCCCGAGGTGACAAAAGATGCCGACATCCTGTTCGTTCGCGAGCTGCTGGGCGGCCTCTACTTCGGCGCGCCGCGCTGGTGGAATCGCGATACGAATGAGGCCATCAACACCATGCGCTACACCCGCACCGAGGTGACCCGCGTCGCGCGCATCGCCTTCGAGCTCGCGGCCAAGCGCCGCAACAAGGTCACCAGCGTGGACAAGGCCAACGTGCTCGAAGTCTCGCAGCTTTGGCGCGCCGTCGTAACCGAGGTCGCGAAGGACTACCCGGCCGTCACCCTGGAACACCAACTCGTGGATTCAATGGCGATGCACCTGATGAACACACCGCGCAACTTCGACGTGGTCCTCACCGAGAACCTGTTTGGCGACATCCTTTCGGACGAGGCCGCCGTGATCACCGGCTCTCTCGGCATGCTGCCGTCGGCCACGGTCGGCGGTGCCGTCAATCTCTATGAGCCTGTGCATGGGTCCGCGCCGGACATCGCCGGCACGGGCAAGGCCAATCCCCTGGGCGCGATCCTCACCGCGGCGATGGTCCTGCGCCACTCCGCGCAGCTTGAGGCGGAAGCAGCGGCCATCGAAGGCGCGGTCCAGCATGTGCTCGCCGCAGGCCATCGCACCGCCGACCTGGCCCGCTCTTCCGATAACCCGGCGGCCATCGTTTCCACGGTCCAGATGGGCAGGCTCGTCCACCAGGCGCTCACCGAATCGATGGACCGCCGCCAGTCCATGCACGCCGTCTAATCACTATGTCTTTCTCGCCAAAAACACGCTACCTGCTCATCACCCTCGCCATTCTCACGGCGTCTGCGATTCAGCTGGCGCGCGGCTATAAGCCAGTCATCATCCTCGTCGGCGCAATCGCATTTCTCTTCGTGGGCAATCTCACGGTCTATCTCTCGGGATCGAAGGAGCGTGCCACACGCCGCCGGCAAAAGCGCGACTTCTACGCGGGAAATTCATGAAGCGCCTACCCGTAAATTCGAAGAGCACCGCTCTGTGGGTTGTCCTCTTCATCCTGGCCGGCGCGGCTTCGTCGGCGCGAGCACAGCTGCTTGGCGAGCCGCCGCTCCCGGCCAAGGAGAAGAAGTCGAAGCAGCGCGCGGGCGACCTCGAGTGGCTGTGGCAGTACTCGCCGCCGCCCGCTGAAGGTCGCGAGCATGAGCTCATCCAGGACCCGCACTTCCGCGATTTTCTCGACCAGTACTTCACCGCGCCGCAGTCCTTCTGGGGACCGCACGCGGACGATCCCCAGGGCCGCGCGCGCAAGTCGCTCGCCGACACGGTCTACGATTTCCTGACCATCCCCGGGCAGGTCATCGCTGACGAAAACCGCTACATCACGGCCACCGGCAGCGTCTTCCACTTCCGCACCTCGCGCGGGTTGATCTTCGCGGACCTCAACGCGAAGGACCCGCTCGTGGCGTTCGCGGCCATCGACTGGATTCGCGAATCGAGGCCCACGACGGATCCCGCCGCCGAGTACACGCTTTGGATCTTCGCCAACAAGCCGCTGTTTGCGAAGGCCTTACCCGGCTCGGGCGACTCGCCCGCGCATCTGCCGCCGCCGTTGCTGCGCTCGCTCACTCGGTGGATGGCGCTGCCGCTCCCGGGCAGCGGTGTCGTCCAGAAGGTCACCGCCGCCATCCTCGTCGACCCCGACGGCACGCCGCACCAGATTGCAGTGCCGGGCGGCGCAGGCACGCCCCCCACCGAAGGCCCAATATTGCCCAAGCGGCCTCCACAATAAATCAACCAGCAAGAGACGAGCCACCCATGACCACGAATACGCCCCGCACCCTGTTTGAAAAAGTATGGCAGCAGCATCTCGTCGTCGCTCCCGCGAACGAGCCATCCATTCTTTACATCGACCTGCACCTTATCCACGAGGTCACGAGCCCGCAGGCCTTCGATGGGCTGCGCATGGCTGGGCGCAAACTGCGCCGCCCTGATCGCACTGTTGCGACGGTCGACCACAACGTCCCCACCTCATCTGTTCAGGATCGGTTACATATTATCGACCAAATAGCCGCTCGCCAAGTGGAGGCTCTGCGCAAGAATTGCGCTGAGTTCGGCGTCGAGCTCTACGACGTGCAAGCCCCGGAGCAGGGAATCGTTCACATCATCGGGCCGGAGCTTGGCCTGACCAAGCCGGGCATGACCATCGTCTGCGGCGACTCGCACACCAGCACCCATGGTGCATTTGGCGCGTTGGCGTTCGGCATCGGCACCAGCGAGGTCGAGCATGTGATGGCCACCCAAACCCTCCCTCAGGATAAGCCGAAAACCCTCCGCATCAATGTCGAAGGCGAGCTGCCGCTGGGCGTTACGGCCAAGGACGTCGTGCTGCACATCATCGGACAGATCGGTACCGCGGGCGCGACCGGCTATGTGGTGGAGTATGCCGGTTCGGCGATTCGCGCGCTCTCCATGGAAGGGCGCATGACCATCTGCAACATGAGCATCGAAGCGGGAGCGCGGGCGGGAATGATCGCGCCGGACCAGACGACCTTCGACTACCTAAAGGAGCGGCGCTTCTCGCCTGAGGGTGCGGCGTGGGACGAGGCTGTCAAACACTGGTCGACGCTCGCCACCGAAGATGGCGCGACGTTTAACCGTGAACTGCACATTGACGCCGCACGTCTAACGCCAACCGTAACATGGGGTACCAGTCCTGGCATGGTGACGGGCATCGATTCTACTGTGCCCGCACTCGCTGCCGACGCCAGCGAAGCCGACAGGAACAACTTCAATCGCGCGCTGGAGTACATGGACCTGAAGGCCGGAACGCCGATGCAGGAGATCGCGGTGGACCGCGTCTTTATCGGCTCCTGCACCAACGCTCGCATCGAAGACTTGCGTGCCGCCGCCGCCCTCGTCCGCGGCTACCACGTCGCCACCAGTGTCCGTGCCATGGTCGTCCCCGGCTCCCAATCCGTCAAAGCCCAGGCCGAGCAGGAGGGCCTCGATCAGGTCTTCACCACCGCAGGCTTCGACTGGCGCGAGCCCGGCTGCTCGATGTGCCTCGGCATGAACCCCGACATCCTCGCCCCTGGAGAACGCTGCGCCTCCACCAGCAATCGCAACTTCGAGGGCCGCCAAGGCCGCGGCGGTCGCACCCACCTAGTCTCGCCGGTGATGGCTGCCGCCGCCGCCATCACCGGCCACCTTACCGATGTCCGCACCTGGAAATTCAAAGAATTGAAGTAGCCGTTGCTTTTTGTTGTCATCCCGTAGGGATTTGCTTTGTTCTTGCTGTTGCCCTTCAAGGAGTCGCTATGCAGCCGATCAACATTCTTACCTCCACCGCCGTGCCGCTCGACATCTCCAACATCGACACCGACCAGATTATCCCCAAGCAGTTCCTCAAGCGCATCGAGCGCACCGGCTACGGCGAGTTCCTCTTCTTCGATTGGCGGCGCATCCAGGAAGGCCCCCAACAAGGCACCGACGACCCCAGCTTCGCGCTCAACAAGCCCGAGTACCGCGGCGCGAAGATCCTCATCGCGGGCAAGAACTTCGGCTGCGGCTCCTCCCGCGAGCACGCCGCCTGGGCCCTCACCGACTTCGGCTTCCTCGCCGTCATCGCCCCCTCCTTCGCCGACATCTTCTTCTCCAACGCCGGCAAGAACGGCATGATCCTCGTCCGCCTCTCCGAAGCCGACGTCAACCTCCTCACCCAGCGCAGCACGCAGAACCCGCAGCACGTAATCACCATCAACCTCGAACAGCAAACCATTACCGACGACCAAGGCTTCAGCGCAACCTTCGACATCGATCCCTTCCGGAAATACTGCCTCCTCAACGGCCTTGATGACATCGGCCTCACTCTCCGCCACGAAGCCGAACTCGACACCTACGAAGCCGCTCACGAGAGAGAGTTCTGGCTCACGCCGCGAGCAGTAGCCTAGGAGAACAAATGGCAGTTTGCGCCCATTGCAATCAAGAAATGCATCAGGCTCCGGGTTGCGTTCTTGAATCCATTGAGACCGTGGACGGAACTCTGAATCCCATCAAATATGGCGATGAGCTCTATCCAACGATGACGCCTGACCCAGACGGAGTACAGCGGAGAAGATGCGGAGATTGCTACGCACTTCCTGGCAACTACCACCATATCGGCTGTGATATAGAAGAGTGTCCTCGCTGTCATGGTCAGCTGATCTCGTGCGGATGTGCTATTGACGAACCCGCATCTGCTAACGCAATTCAATAACAAAGGCGAGAAACGATTGAGCACAGACGATTACGGCAAGCGCTATTCCATCCCCCTTACCGAAGGTCCATCCCGCGCCGCCGCCCGCTCCTATCTGCGCGGCGTAGGCTTCTCCAAGGAAGACCTGCACAAGCCCATCATCGGCGTAGCCAACACCTGGACTGAGATCGGCCCCTGCAACTTCCACCTGCGCGAGGTCGCCGCTGCTGTCAAGCAGGGCATCCGCGACGCCGGCGGCACCCCCATGGAGTTCAACACCGTCACCATCTCCGACGGCATCACCATGGGCACCGAGGGCATGAAAGCCTCGCTCATCTCGCGCGAGGTCATCGCAGACAGCATCGAACTCGTCGCCCGCGGCAACCTCTTCGATGGCATCGTCTGCATCGCCGGCTGCGACAAGAACATGCCCGGCACCATCATGGCCATGGCCCGGCTCGACATCCCCGGCATCATGCTCTACGGCGGCAGCATCGCTCCCGGCCGTTTGCCGCAGGCTGACGGCACGCACCAGGACATCACCATCCTGAACGTCTTCGAAGGCATGGGTTCGCACGCTGCCGGTCGCATCGACGACGCCCAGTTGGAGGCGCTCGAAGCCGCCGCCTGTCCCGGCCCCGGCGCCTGCGGAGGCCAGTTCACGGCCAACACCATGGCCATGGCCGGCGAGTTCCTCGGCATCTCGCCCATGCACCTCAGCGGTGTGCCCGCCATGGCAGCCGACAAGGCGAGCGCCAGCCGCGAGGCGGGACGCATGGTCATGGACCTTTGCCGCAACGACGTGCGGCCCTCGCATCTGCTCACGCGCAAGTCGCTCGAAAATGCGATCGCCGCCGTATGCGCTTCGGGCGGCTCGACCAACGCGGTGCTGCACCTGATCGCGATCGCGCGCGAGCTGAACATACCCTTGGAGATGCATGACTTCGACGCCATCTCCGAGCGCACGCCCTTTATCTGCGATCTCTCCCCCGGCGGCAAGTACGTCGCGAAGGATTATCACGATGCGGGTGGTTCGCGCGTGCTCGCGGCGAGGCTGAAGGAGCGCGGCGCCTTGCGCGACACCCCGACCGTCAGCGGCCGGACCATCTTCGAAGAGGCCGCCACCGCGGTGGAAACCCCCGGCCAGCAGGTCATCCTCACTTGGGAGAAGCCGCTCAAGCCGACCGGCGGCCTCGTCATCATGAAGGGCAACCTCGCCCCCGAGGGCGCGGTCATCAAGGTTGCCGGCCACGAGCGCATCCACCACACCGGCCCCGCCCGCGTCTTCGACTCCGAGGACGGCTGCCACGCGGCGGTCGAACGCGGCGAGATCAACCCCGGCGACGTGCTCGTCATCCGCTACGAAGGCCCACGCGGCGGCCCCGGCATGAGGGAGATGCTCGCCGTCACTGCCGCCATCAAGGGCATCCCGGAGCTCTCCGAAACTGTAGCCCTGCTGACGGACGGACGTTTCAGCGGCGCAACCCGCGGCCTCATGGCCGGCCACGTCGCCCCCGAAGCCTTCCTCGGCGGCCCCATCGCCCTCGTCCACGAAGGTGACACCATCACCTTCGACATCCCCAACCGCACCCTAACCCTCAACGTCCCTCAGCCCGAGATCGACACCCGCCGCAGCGTGTGGAAGGCCCCCGCCCCGCGCTATAAACGCGGCGTATTTGCCAAGTACGCCGCGATTGTAAGCTCTGCGAGTGAAGGGGCAATTACGACATAGGCGCACTTAGGGCCAAAGGCCCGGCAATATAACAGCCTAGGCCGAAGGCCTAGGTAAGGCCCCGCAAGAATGCCAGAGGGCTGAAGGCCCGATACATACCGTCAATCCCATACATACCGCTCATCGAAGGTCACATGATAACGCCCGTAAAGTTCGCGCATCTCCTCTTGGAAATCCTGCCGGGCATGGTGCGCCTTCTGTCCGCTGATGTATGTCATCAAGTTTCCCAGATGCGCGGGACTGACGGAAAACAAACCATAGCCGCGCTGCCACGCGAATGCCGTGACACCTTTCGTCTTCATCCATTGCGAAGAGCTGATTTTTACTTCGGAAATGACCTTTGCCGCTGCCTGCGTCGCGCCCAGCCGCAGTGCAAGATGCACATGATCGGCGACGCCGCCAACCCGGAAACACTCACAATCCAATCGCCGCGCGTTGACAGCCAGATATGCATGAAGGTCAGGCATGATCTCTTCCGTAATCAAAGGCACTCGCCCCTTCGTGCTGAACACAACATGCACGAGATTGAAGTTATGAGTCTGCGGCATCACCGGCATCATATGTCGGGTTTTCAGCCCTCAATCATCGCTGCTCATTCGAGCCTAGGCCTTCGGCCTAGGCTGTTATGTGACGGACCTTTGGTCCTGAAGCCCAGTTTATTGGACATCAGTAATTCGTCTAGCCTAAGGGCACGGCTTCAGCCGTGCCGCAACATGACCCGGAAAAGAACCGGGCTTTAGCCCCTGAGGTACAAGTTCCAATGAATGTGCAACCGCATCCCGGTGAGCTCTTACAAGTCGGCGATCAGCTGATATCGTTTGACCGCGCAGCGACTGAAGCCTGCTACAACCAGATCGCAACACCTGGCTCCGAGGAATGTGGCTGCACGATGTGCCGGAACTACATCGCTCAAAGGGGGACGGCGTACCCGCAAAGCTTTCTGGAACTACTTATGACACTTGGCATAGATTGCTCGAAAGAAGGCGAAGTCTACTATCTTGCACCAACCAAGAGCGGCAAGCGACTATATGGCGGCTGGTTCTTCTTCTGCGGGGAACTTCTGAAGAACGGAGAACTTCAGGAAACGACGGACGGTGTCAGCTATTCGATTATTGGTCCAGGGAGAATGCCAAGCCCATATCCTCGTGATTCGTTCGGAACTCATCCACTCGCCCTCGACTTTCACATAGAGATTCCTTGGGTTTTGCCTGCCCACGAAGATCCCGAGCTATAAGCAACAAGACATTGCGGAGCTACCATGCATAACAGCCACCCACAACTCACCGGCGCCGAAATCCTCTGGGCTACCCTCGCCGGCGAGGGCACCACCACCGTCTTCGGCTATCCCGGCGGAGCCATCCTCCCCATCTACGACGCGCTGCGCAAGTTACCCACCATCCACCACGTCCTCGTCCGACATGAACAAGGCGCATCCCACATGGCCGACGGCTACGCCCGCGCATCGGGCCGCGTCGGCGTGTGCATGGCCACCTCCGGCCCCGGCGCGACCAACCTCGTTACCGGCATCGCCACGGCCATGCTGGACTCCATCCCGGTCGTCGCGATCACCGGGCAGGTGTCGTCGAAGGTGCTCGGCTCGGACGCGTTTCAGGAGATCGACATCACCGGCATCACGCTGCCCATCACCAAGCACAACTTCCTGGTCACGCGCGCCGAGGACATCGCCCCCACGGTCCGCCTCGCCTTCCAGATCGCTCAGTGCGGCCGCCCCGGCCCCGTCCTGGTCGACATTACGAAAGACGCGCAGCAGGGCACCGTGCCGTTCTCCTTCGAGGCGGCAGCGCCTCCGGCGGCGCGTCCGCACCCCATGCTCCGTGCCGAATCCTCCGCGATCCGGGAGGCCACCGCGCTCATCTCGCAGGCCAAGAAGCCCATCATCCTCGCGGGCCACGGCATCACGCAATCCGGCGCGGAGGCCGAGGTCCTTGCCTTCGCCGAACGCCTGCAGATTCCCATCGCCTCCACCCTGCTGGGCCTCGGCTCCATCCCCGCCGCGCACCCGCTCTCGCTCGGCATGATGGGCATGCACGGCGAGTCGTGGGTCAACCACGCGATCCAGAACGCCGACCTCCTGCTCGCCTTCGGCATGCGCTTCGACGATCGCGTCACCGGCAACCTCGTCCACTACGCGCCGCATGCCAAGAAGATTCACATCGAGATCGACCCCAGCGAGATCTCCAAAAATGTTCGCGCCGACGTAGCCCTCATCGGCGACCTCAAATCCGTCCTCAACACCCTTCTCCCCCTGTTACAAGAGTGTCATCCTGAGCGGAGGCACTCGCGGCCTCATGCGAGTTCCGGAGTCGAAGGACCCGCGGTCTCCCCCTGGTTGCGCGAGATCAACGCCAGCAAAGGCACCGCCGCCGTCCGCGACATCGTCAACCTGCCCGACAACGGCCACCTCTACGCCGCGCATGTCATCAACGACATCTGGCGCGAGGCCGTCGCCGCCGGGCGCGAGCGCGAAACTATCATCGTCACCGACGTGGGCCAGCACCAGATGTGGGAGGCCCAGTACTTCAAGCACGAGGCCCCGCGCTCGCTCGTAACCTCGGGCGGCCTCGGCACCATGGGCTTCGCCCTGCCCGCCGCCATCGGGGCCAAGGCCGCCTGCCCCGAAAAAGACGTCTGGGTCATCGCCGGCGACGGAGGCTTCCAGATGACCGCCGCCGAGCTCTCCACCATCGTGCAGGAGCGCCTCGCCCTCAACATCGCCGTCATCAACAACGGCTTCCTCGGCATGGTCCGCCAGTGGCAGGAGGCCTTCTAC
This sequence comes from uncultured Acidobacteriaceae bacterium, assembly GCA_964246125.1. GTDB lineage: Bacteria > Acidobacteriota > Terriglobia > Terriglobales > Acidobacteriaceae > Edaphobacter. The sequence continues at coordinate 304 of CAXTPN010000037.1, read as the reverse complement.
GACAAGAACTACTCCGCCTCCCCTATCCTCTCGCCGGACTTCGTCATGCTCGCCGCCGCCCACGGCATCCCCGGCGCCCACGTCTCGCGCCGCGCCGAAGTCACCCCTACCGTCACCCGCGCCCGCACCTCCGGCTCTGCCTTCCTCATCAACTTCCAGGTAGAAAAAGAAGACGGCGTCTACCCCATGATCGCTCCCGGCGCCGCCCTCCATGAGATGGTCCGCCGCCCCCACGCTGACCCGTTGCTCGAAACTGCGGAGGACGCATGAAGCGGCGACTAGGAGATCGTGTCCTGGCTCTCTT
>CAXTPN010000036.1:9718-16471 GCA_964246125.1 uncultured Acidobacteriaceae bacterium | reverse complement strand
GGTGACATTGGCGGTGGATTTGCGGCCCTCGGAGGGCGTCGAAAGCGCGGTGCCTACGCGGAAGAGCGTGCGCTGGATAGTTTCAGTCCAGGCGGCGATGTCAGCGTGAGTGCAGATGCTGCGGGCGAAGCCGAGGAACGCGCCGAGCTCGTCGACCGTGCCGTAGGCTTCGACGCGGAGATCGGCCTTGGACAGGCGAATGCCGCCCGCGAGTCCGGTCATGCCGGCGTCGCCGGTCTTGGTTGCGATGGATGACATGCGTGCTCCGTGAGCTTTGGGGCGAGTGGGACTACTTCGCGGCGGGGTGGCAGCGAGCCATAATCGCGGCGTGGAGGCGCTGCTCGACTTCGGGCGGGAAATCGTAGAGCTCGTAGTCGCGATAGATGTTGATGGTCTTGGTGGTGGAATCGAGAACGACCTCACAGTGCTTGCACTCGGCGATATGGTGCTCAACTTCAAGCATCAGTTCCGGGGGGACGTTGCCATCGAAGAAGTCGGTCAGTTTAGCGAGGAAGTCAGTGCAGGTCATGCGGGTTGGCCCTCCTTCCGCTTGAAGTATCGGCTGAGGCGCTCCCGCAGTTGCAGGCGGGCGCGTAACAAGCGCGATTTGACGGCGGGGACGCTCAAGCCGAGCGCCTCCGCTGTCTCTTCAGTCGAAAGGTTTTCAATGTCGCGGAGCGTGAAGACGGTTCGGAATCCAGGCGGCAGGCCCTGAATGGTCTTGCGCAAAATGTCGCCCAGTTCGGCCTGGTTGTACTGCTGCTCCGGGTTGGGCCGCCACTCCGCGAAGTCGCGCGGGATAGAGCCTTCCTCGGTGTGGACGTCCTCGTCCATGGAGACGGTCTTGCTTGTCTTACGCTTGCGCAGGCGCATGAGGGATTCGTTGACTGCGATGCGGACCAGCCATGTTGAGAATTTGGAGTTGCCCTGAAACTGATCGAGCTTGGTGTACGCCTTGAAGAACACGTCCTGCGCGATATCTTCAGCGTCCTCGCGGTTCTGCGTGATGTGCTGGGCGACACGAAAGATCTGGCGGTCATACTGACGGACGAGTTGTTCAAAAGCAGACGCATCTCCATCCTTGGCCCGGGCCACCAGGGCCACGTCGGGGTGAACCTCTACTGCGTCGATCTTCTCGGACTCTGGAGATTGGATTGCCGTCATGGGAAAAGGATGCTGCAACTTCAGGTGCAGCATCGAGTGTAAACGGCATTGGAGGTGGGAGCAACGTAAGCTAAGTTCACGGAGCGCTGCGCTTGATTCTGGTGAGATTCGTCAAACATAGAGCGGAACCAGGCTTGGTTCGCGACTGCCGATACAGCACGGCGCTTTCGCGACGCGCTGGAGTTCCACGGCGGGTAAAGTCTAAACAGTACATGCAGTCGCTGAAGTGAGGTCGGATTGAAGCTTTGGAATCGAGTACGAATGTCCGCGATCATTGCGGCCGGGCTAGGATTGATCGGTTCGGGATGGGCCGCGGGTACGGTCAGGAAACCGGCAAAGCTCGTCGCGGCGAAGACTGTGAAGCGTTCCTCCGGTGGCAAGTCCGGCGCAAAGAGCACGGCAAAGAAGGCCCTCGCCGGCAGGAGCGCGAAAAGCAAAGCGGTTGCGGGAAAGAGGCTGACAAAGGCCGAGTTGAGGGCAGCGGCAAAGGCGAGGGCAGCCGCCACGGAGCGCGTGGTGCGCTTGAACAGCGCCTTCGTGGCTACGTCGCAATTGCGGCCCATGGCCCAGCAGCTTGCGTCGTTCCGCACCGGGGCGAGCTACACCGGCGTGTCCGCGTACGCGCAGTCGCACCCGGGCATGCAGGCCGCCACGGCTTACCTGGCGCTGGGTCATGCGTATACGCTCGATCATCGCTACCCGGAGGCGGCGGATGCGTTTCATCGAGCCGCCGCGGCAGGCGACACGTTGAGCGACTATACGGACTATCTCGGCGCGCAGGCGCTGGTGAACGCCGGGCGCACGGCCGAGGTGATGCCGCTGCTCGACCACTTCGCGGATCGCCACCCGGAGAGCATCTTCGATGTGAGCGCGCCGCTGCTGCTGGCCAACTCGTATGTGCAGGGGAAAAACGGAGCGGCCGCGGTGAAGGTGCTGGAGCCGATACTGGGAACGCCGGAGGCCGATCACGCGGACTTCAAGCTGGCGCTCGCAAAGGCTTACCAGGCGGCGGGCGAGAACGGCAAGGCGGCAGCGCTGTACAAGTCGATCTTCGTGGGGCAGCCGCTCAGTTACGAGGCGGGGCAATCGCTGCTCGCGCTCGATGCTATGGGCATGGCGCCGAGCGCGTCCGAGCGCAAGGTGCATGCGGACCAGATGTTCAACGCCAAGCACTATGGCGAGGCCAGCGCGGAGTACCACGCCATCCGCAACGACGCCGGGCTCACTCAGGCAGATCGCGACGCGCTCGAGATCTACAGTGCAGTGTGCGATCTGAAGCTGAAGAAGTTAAGCCGGCGCGATGCGGAGAAGCTGCCCGTGACCAGCGACGACAGCGCGGCGTTGAAGCTGTATCTGCTGGCTGAGATCTCGCGCACGGAGAAGGATCGCGCGCAACACGACGCGCTGATCGCGCAGATGGTGGAGAAGTATCCCCACAGCCGGTGGCTCGAAGAGGCGCTCTACTCCGGCGGCAACATGTATCTGCTGACGCACGATACCGATCAGGCGATCTACCACTACAAGCTGCTGGTGGAGCGCTTTCCACAAAGCATCTACGCGCCCTCCTCCCACTGGCGCGTCGCCTGGATGAGCTACAGGCTACGCAAGTATGCGGATGCCGGCCGCCTGATGGATGAGCAGATCGTGCGCTATGGCGCGGGCATCGAGGCTTCGAGCGCGCTCTACTGGCGCGGGCGAATCTACGAAGATGAAGAGCACGATTTCAGCCAGGCGGAGAACTACTACAAAGCGCTGAACGCAAATTACCCTAATTTCTATTACGGCTACCTGGCGAGGCAGCGGCTGGCCGTGCTGGGAACGCAGACGGCCATTGCGCCCGCGCCCGCGCTGGCAAGCATAAGGAAACTAATCGTGCCTGACCTGGTCGGCGTGGTGCCGGAGGACGATCCGCACTACATCAAGGCAAAGCTGCTGGCCAACGCGGCGCTGAATGAGTACATCGGGCCTGAGATCGCGGCCAGCCCAGGCTCTTCGCAGTGGGGAGCGCTGGCGCAGGCGCAGATCTATTCGTCGTATGGTGAGATCACGCGGGCGCTGCAGTCGATGAAGCACTCCGGTATCTCCTTCTTTGCGATCCCCTCAAGCCAGGTGCCCACGCAGTATTGGCGGCTCATGTTTCCACAGCCGTACTGGGGCGATCTGGTTGCGGATGCACAGCGCAACGGTCTCGACCCTTACCTGGTTGCTTCGCTGATCCGGCAGGAATCGGAGTTCAATCCCGGCGCGGTCAGCCCGGCGCATGCGTATGGGCTCATGCAGCTGCTGCCTTCGGTGGGCAAGGAAAATGCGAAGAAGGAAGGGCTGAAGGGTTTCCAAACAGCGTCGTTGCTGAACCCTGCGGTCAACCTGCAACTGGGCACGCGCAACCTGCGCCTGGTGCTGGACCGGTTCGGCGGGCAGCCGGAGTACGCCCTCGCGGCTTACAACGCGGGAGACGTCCCCGTGCGGCAGTGGATGGCGAGCGGCGAGTACAAGGACATTCCGGAGTTCGTCGAGTCGATTCCGTACACAGAAACGCGCGAGTATGTGCAGGCGATCGTGCGCAACCGCGAGATGTACCGGATGCTGTACGCGTCGAAGTAGGCGGCTGCGGTAGGATTGGGCTGGATAGATTAACAGGCCCGAGTGGTGAAATCGGCAGACACAGCGGACTTAAAATCCGTAGCTGCGAAGGCGGCGTGGGGGTTCAAGTCCCCCCTCGGGCACCATCTTCACGCGATTGCAGTCACCTGGATACAGCCGACCGCCATGCCTGAGCTTCCCGATATCGAAGCCTATCTCTTCGCGTTGCGCAAGCGCATCGTGGGGCTGCGGCTGGAGCGTGTGCGGCTGGAGAGCATCTTCTTCTTGCGCACGGTTCAGCCTCCGCTGGCCGCCGCCGAAGGGCTTGCGGTCGTCGATCTGAAGCGTGTCGGCAAGCGCGTGGCCATCGGCCTGGAGCACGAGCTCTGGCTGGTCATCCACCTGATGATTGCGGGGCGATTCCACTGGATCGCGCCCCATGCGAAGCTCGCCAAGCGCAGAACGCTGGCGGCCTTCGACTTTGCAAGCGGGTCGCTGACCGTAACCGAGGCTGGGTCGAAGCGGCGCGCGTCACTGCATGTGGTCCAGGGGGCCGCGGCGCTTGACGCGCTCGATCCGGGCGGGATCGACGTGATGACCTGCACGCTGGCGGAGTTCACACAGGCTCTGACCCGCGAGAACCGGACGTTGAAGCGCGCGCTGACCGATCCGCGACTGCTCAGCGGAATCGGCAACGCCTACTCTGACGAGATCCTGCACGCTGCCCGGCTGTCGCCGATCCAGATGACAGCCAGGCTCTCGCTCCTGCAATGGGAGCAGCTACTGGCGATCACAAGGTCGACGCTTGAGTTGTGGCGCGATCGCCTGGTGCAGGAAGCTGCCGACAAGTTTCCGGAGAAGGTGACGGCGTTTCGCGACGACATGGCGGTTCATGGACGCTTCGGCAAACCCTGTGCTGCCTGCGGCGACCCGATCCAGAGGATACGCTACGCGGACAACGAGACCAACTACTGCGCCCGATGCCAGACCAACGGCAAGCTGCTCGCCGACCGCAGTTTGTCGCGTCTGCTGCGCGGCGATTGGCCCCGGACTCTCGACGAGTTGGAGTTGCTGAAGCGGCCCGCGAAGTAGAAGCTGCGCTACGGCTTGATCTGCAGGAGACAGCGCTGAAGAGTTTAGCTTATGATGGAACCGCTTTTGTTGCCGACACGAATCAAATCCTAAACTGGATGATGCGTGGAGCTTGGAGGAATGATGAAGACCAACGATGGTGGACGGCGCGAGTTTCTGAAGCAAGCCGGGCTGATGGGATCGGCGGCCATGATGGGCGCATTTCCACACGAGGCGATGGGCCTTGGCGGCGAGGCGGGCCGGGTAAGGGAAGAGGTATTGCAGGCTCCGGCTGCCCCTGCCGATAAGCCGAAGTACCACATCAAGTTCGGCGTCTGCGGCATGAGCCACGACCACATCTACGGCATGATTGGCGCGGTCCAGCGCGGCGGCGGCGAATTAGTCGTGGGCTGGGCGGACGAGGATGACAAGATCGCGGCGTTCAAGAAGCGCTACCCCGACGTGAAGTTTGCCAGGACACAGGATGAGGTCTTGACCGACCCTTCAATCCAGCTTGTACTGAGCTCGGAGAAGGCCAACGAGCGTGCGGGTATCGGCATTCGCGCGATGAAGAATGGCAAGGATTTCCTCTCTGACAAGCCCGGCATCACCACGCTGGAAGACCTGGCCGCGGTGAGGAAGACCATCGCCGAGACCAAGCGGATCTACGGCATCATGTATAGCGAGCGGCTGGAGGTAAAGGCCGCCGTCCATGCTGGCGACCTGATCCAGCAGGGGGCGATCGGCAAGGTTATCCAGACCATCAACATCGCGCCGCACCAAGTCAATCAGCGCGCGGGCGACGCGGGTGGAGGCATGGGCAGCAGGCCCGCCTGGTTCTATAACGACGTACAGTTCGGCGGCATCCTGTGCGACATCGGCTCGCACCAGGTAGATCAGTTTCTTTTCTATACCGGGAGCAAGCAGGCGGAGATCGTCGCGTCGCAGGTGGCGAATGTGCGGCATCCGAATTTTCCTCACTTCCAGGACTTCGGCGACATGATGCTCCGCGGCGACACCGGCTTCGGCTATGTGCGGCTGGACTGGTTCACCCCTTTCGGACTCGGCACCTGGGGGGACGGGCGCCTATTTATCCTCGGCACCGACGGCTACATGGAGCTGCGCAAGTACACCAACGTCGCGGTAAGCAAGCAGGGCAACAACCTCTTCCTGGTGGACAACAAAGAGGCTCGCTACATCGACTGCAACAACATGACGCTGCCCTTTGGCCCGCAGTTTGTCGCTGACATAGTAAACCGCACCCATGTTGCGCAGGACCAGGAGCAGTGTCTGCTCGCGGCTGAACTCGTCATCAAGGCGCAGAAGAACGCGACGCATGTAACGCTCAAAGGATAAGGGCCTCATATGAATTTAGAGAAGAGTGGAATTTCGCGGCGCAGGTTTCTGAAGACAGGGCTGGGAGCCGCGGCACTCGCGGGGTTTCCAACCATTGTGCCTTCAAGGGTGCTGGGCCAGTACGCGCCCAGCAAGCGCATCAACATCGGCGCAATCGGCGTTGGTCGCATCTCGCGCGTACATGACATGCCCGGCATCCTGCAGTACGACAACGCGAAGATCATGGCGGTCTGCGATCTCGACGCGAACCGCGTTGTCGACGGCAAAAAGTTTGTCAATGACTTCTACGAGAAGAAAACAGGCCGGCCCTACGATGGGGTAACCGGCTACGCCAACTACCATGACCTGCTGGCGAACAAGGACATCGACGCGGTGGTCGTCAGCACGCCGGACCACTGGCACGCGCTGATCGGCATCGACGCGGTTCGCGCGGGCAAGGATGTCTATCTGCAAAAGCCCGCGTCACTCACCATCGCCGAAGGCCGCGCGCTCAGCAATTCGGTGCAGTCTTCGGGGCGCATCCTGCAGATCGGCAGCCAGCAGCGGTCGACGATACAGTTCCGTTACGCGGCGGAGTTG
>CAXTPN010000036.1:0-9708 GCA_964246125.1 uncultured Acidobacteriaceae bacterium | reverse complement strand
GTGCGCAATGGGCGGATCGGCGATATCCAGCGAGTCGAGATAGGGCTTCCCGGCGACCCGGCCGGCGGCGACAAGACTCCGATGCCCGTTCCCGCAGGCTTCAACTACGACATGTGGCTGGGTGAAACGCCGTCGGTCTACTACACCGTGGACCGTGTGCATCCGCCCAGGGGTTACGACCGTCCGGGCTGGCTGCGCATGCGTCAGTTCGGCGCCGGCATGATTACCGGGTGGGGCGCGCACCACGTGGACAGCGCGCACTGGGGCATGAACACGGAATACACGGGGCCCATCGAGGTATGGGGTACGGCTGAGTTTCCCGACCACGGCCTGTGGGATGTTCATGGCAAGTTCAAGACCGAGGCGCTTTATGCCAACGGCACACGCATGAGCATCAGCGGCGACTACCCCAACGGCATCAAGTTCTATGGCACGAAGGGCTGGATTTTCGTCTCGCGCGGCAACGAACAGGTGACCAAGAGCGATCCTACGGCAAAGCTGAACGACAACACAGCGCTGGCATCGAGCGACCCGAAGATCATCAAGTCGGTCATCGGGCCAGACGAGATTCATCTGTATGAGAGCAAAGAGCAGCACGGCAACTGGCTGGAGTGCATCATCAGCCGCAAGGCTCCGATCTCACCTGCTGAACTCGGCCACCGCGCCTGCTCCACATGCCTCATTCACGACATGGCGATGGTGACCAGGCGGCACCTCCACTGGGACCCTGTGATGGAGCGCTTCAACCATGATGACGAGGCGAATAGCATGTTGTCGCGGCCGCATCGCGCACCTTATCTGCTGACGTAAAGGGGAGACCTGATGATCACGAAGCGAGACATTGCGGTAGCTTTGCTTACAATGACTGGAACGCTGGGCGCTGCGGCAATCGCAGCCGTGGAGACGCCAATCCTCGGACCGAAGGTCTTTGACTGGAACGAGATGAAGGAAGTTAAAAACGCGACGGGCTCGGTGCGTTCGCTCTATCGAGGCCCCACCGCGACCGTTGATGAACTCGAGATGCACATCACCACTCTGAACCCGGGGCAGACCTCGCACCCTCCGCATCGGCATGTGAACGAAGAGCTGATCATCCTGCGCGAGGGCGAGTGCGAGACGCTGTCGGACGGCAAGTGGGTTCATGTCGGGCCTGGGTCCGTGGTCTTCAACGCCTCGAACAGTCTGCATGGATTTCGCAACGTGGGGACCACGCCCGCGGTGTATCACGTCATCAACTGGAGCCCGAACAAGGACACAGCAGCGAAACAAGCATCGAGCCCGCAGTAGGCCGCTCTAGCCTAGCTGCGCACCGCGACCGCCGCACGATCCTTGCGTTTCCGAATGGACTTGCCATTCGGCGAGGGCGGCTTGGAACGGTTGTAGCCGGAGTGCCTTTGCAGCACCAGCGCCGCCGCCCCGCGCAAGCGCGCCAGCTCCACATCCGCCGTGACTTCGATGCGTGGCGTATCCGCCACAAGCTTTCCCTCCGCCATCTCCGCCTGGACCACCGCACCAAACCGCGGCCACGACGAGGTAAGTCCGCCAGTCAGCAGGATGACCTCAGGCGAAAGCGCCGTGGTGATCATGCGCAGCCCTTTGCCCAGGTAGGAGGCTTGCCGGGTTAGCGCGGCGACCGCGTCGGCATCGTCGTTTTCAGCGAGACTCAGCAGCTCCAGGATGTTGGGGCGATCGGCCGAAGGGCGCAGTTCGATGTAGTAGTTCACCGCCGCACGCGACGAGGCATACACCTCCCAGCAGCCGGAGCGTCCGCAACTGCATCGCGGCCCAGAGGGGTCCAGCGACACATGTCCGAACTCGCCGGCGAGGCCCGCTCGCCCTGTCACGATTTGGCCATTCCCCAGAAGGGCCGTGCCTACACCCTCGGAAATCGTCACCAGCACGGCGTCGCGTATGCCATCCATGCGTCCAAACCAAAGCTCCGACAGCAGGCAAGCATTCGCGGCATTGTCCATCTCCACCTGGAGCGGAATCGCCTTTTCGATTGCGCCTTTGATATCGAAGTCCGCCCACGGAAGATTTGGAGAAAGGATGAGACGCTGCTTGACCGGATCCACTCGCCCCGGCAGGCTGAGGCCTATGCCTTCGAAAGATTTGTCCATGTGCAGCGCGACCATGCGCTTCATGCTGGCGATCAGGTTGTCGACGCCTCGCCGCGGGTCGCTGACCAGCGGCAGCGTCTCCCTCGTTAGAAATCGCCCGTTCAGGTCGACGACCGCCACGATTGCCTGGTTGGGGCGAATGTCCGCGACGACGATTACCATGTTCGAGTTGAGCGAGAGCAGTGTTGGCCGGCGTCCTCGAGGCCTCTTCGCGGCCGCACCCTCGGTGATCCACTTCTCACTCAGCAACTGCTCGGCGATCGATGAGATGGTGCTGGGCTGTAGTCCCGAGATACGCGACAGGTCCGCGCGCGAGACCGGCTGCTTGGTTCGGATCAGCTCCAACACGACGTCGCGATTGATATCCCGCGCCACCTCGCTCGACGCCAGCTCCGCATAGGCAAGGTCGATCCGCCGAATGCCTTGCGTCCTTCGTTTCGTGTTTGTGGAGGCCATTGCCTTTCCTATCGTGAAACAGACGCCGCCTGCGCTACTGGTTGACTCCACTGATAAGCTGGCCGCCATCGACAACCAAAATCTGGCCAGTGGTGAAGGAGCTTGCATCGGACGCCAGGTAGACTGCCGCGCCAACCAGTTCGTCGGCCTTGCCGAAGCGGCCCATCGGCGTGCGCAGCAGCAGCTCATGCCCGCGCGGCGAATCGAGCAGCTCGCGATTCAGCGCCGTGGGGAAGATGCCCGGCGCGATGGCATTGACACATACCCCGTGCTGCGCCCACTCTACCGCGAGCGAACGCGTCAGCGCGCCCACTGCAGCTTTGCTCGCGCCATACGCAGCCACCTCATGGAATGCGACGAACGTTGCCATGGACGCGATATTGATGATGCGGCCCTGCCCACGATCGAGCATGCCGCGGCCAAAGATCTGGCACGCACGCAACGTGCCCTTCAGGTTTACATCCAGAATCGAGTTCCAGACATCTTCCGTGCAGTCCAGGGTGGGGATGCGCCGCGTGATTCCGGCTGCATTGACGAGAATGTCCACCCCGCCGAGCTCCTCCGTGACGGCATCGCATAGATGTTGAAGGGTTGCCCTGTCGCCAACGTCGCACGTCAGCCGCATCGTCCTGCGCCCCAGAAGTTCGATCTCCTCCGCAACTTCCTCAACGCCCGGCTGCGAGCGTGAGCTTGCAATCACCGCGGCCCCCGCCTTGGCCAGGCCGCAGGCGATTGCGCGTCCAAGGCCAAGCGTCCCGCCCACCACCACAGCGGTTTTACCGTCAAGCGTCAACGACATCCCAAAGCCCTCGCAACAGAAAAGCAGGTAGCTCCTGCCGCATTTCTGGATTACCTCACACTAAATCAACGTTCGATCGGCACTGCTCTTGCATGGACAGCCGAAGCTGTGAAAATCAATCCTATCAGGCATTCTACAAAGTACGAGAACTGGCCCAACACAACCTGTAGCAAGGTTACAGCCACCGTCAACCATCAAAGCTGTAAATCTTTCGCGTCGACAATGTAATGGTTGGACCTCGCACGTCTTCATTACCAATCCGTCAAGGTGCCGTCGAGCTTGCGTGCAATCGGCAGGTACGCTCGCTGGTACGGATAGCGTGCAGCCAGCGCCTCGTCCAGATCCACACCCAGCCCCGGCGCGTCGCCGGGGAACATGTATCCAGCCTCGAATCGGTAGCCGTGAGGAAAAACTTCATCGGTAAGCGGAGTATGCGGCATGTGCTCCTGGATGCCGAAGTTATGAATGGCTAGGCCAAAATGCAGCGCCGCCGCCATCGTCACCGGCGAAAGATCGGTGGCGCCGTGAAAGCCCGTGCGCACGTTGTACATCGCGGCAAAATCCGCCGCCTTCTTCAAATGGGTGATGCCGCCCGCATGCACGATGGTCATGCGCAGATAGTCGATCCACTGGTTGCGAATCAGATGATCCGCGTCCCAGACACTGTTGAAGACCTCGCCGGTCGCAAGCGGTATGGTCGTATGCGAGCGGATCAGCTTGAACCCCTCCTGCAGCTCCGCGGGCACGGGGTCTTCCAGCCAGAACAGGTGGTACGGTTCGAGCGCCTTGCCCAGTCGCGCGGCTTCAATCGGCGTCAGCCGGTGATGGACATCGTGCAGCAGATGAACGTCCTCACCCACGGCCACGCGCACCGCCTCGAACAACTTCGGCGCGTAGTTGAGATAGCGTTCGGTGGACCACAGGCTCTCGCCCGGCAGGCCTCGTTCCGCAGGCTCATACGGCTTGCCGGCCTTCGGCACGCCATAGCTCGACGCCACGCCCGGCACGCCCGCCTGCGCCCGCACCGCGAGATAGCCCATCGCCATGTGCCGCTGCACGGAGTCGATCGCCTCCGCTGTATCCGCGCCATTGGCATGCGCATACACCAGCACGCCCTCGCGGCTCTTGCCGCCCAGCAGGTTGTAGACCGGCGTGTTGAGCGCCTTGCCCTTGATATCCCATAGCGCGACGTCGACGGCCGCGATCGCCGTCATCGTCACGGGGCCACGTCGCCAGTACGCCCCGCGATAAAGGTATTGCCAGATGTCTTCGATCTGCGAAGGGTCTCGGCCGATCAGGCAGGGAAGCACATGCTCGGTGAGATAGCTGGCGACGGCGAGTTCGCGGCCATTCAGCGTCGCATCACCCAGCCCGTAGATGCCCTCGTCCGTCTCGATCTTCAGCGTAACGAAGTTGCGATCGGGCGAGCAAATGATCAATCGCGCGTTGGTGATCTTCATGGTCTCAATCCTGTCGGCGTGCGCGTTTGCGAAGACGGCATCAGTTCGAGATAGTCGACCGGCGCCTGCTCTCCTCCGTCAGGGATGCCGCGCAAGGTCAGTGTGTCCCCGCTATGGATTTCGAGCGGAGGCGAAGTATAGCGCGTGCTGGTCTGCCCGCCGATGCGCTTGTCGTTTACCGCCGGCGGCAACGACGCATCCGCCTTCCATTCGGCCACGGATTTGCCGTTCAACAGCAGTTCGTAGCTTGATACGCCGGAGCGCAGATCGAAATACTGCACGACGACGGAGTACAGCCCCGGTGCCGCGTCAATCTTGGTCGTCAGCGTGCATCCAGCGGCCACATTGCATGCGACAGCTTTACCGCCGGATGCGTCCTCCCAGGGGTTGCCGTCGATTACCGAATAGCCCTCCGCCTGCATCGACTCCGCCTGAATCCGGCGCGGGTCATGGCCTACGCGATGCCCCACGTCCTCAATCCCGGAGAGCCGCTGGAACCATTGATCGACAGCGTCCCGCCACACCTGCGCGTGGCCAGCCTGGAAGTTCAGCAGCCCCAACACCTGCCCGTACCGCTGTTCATCGACCTTCCCCTTCAGTGCTTCCCACCGCGCGGGGTACGTCGCTGCCGTAGCCGCGCCCTCGTAGTGCGCGTCGTAGATGTGCTGGACCACCGTCTTGCCGCTGTGCAGAACATGTGTGTACGGAACATGATGCATAAACAGCAGCAACTCATCCGGGCAGCTCGCAAGCGATTCGTACCTGGCCGCAAGCTCTGCGGGATACTGCCCAATGTAGCCTGTTCCCGTGGCCACCGTGCGATCCATGCCCACACCATCGTGGTCCGCGCGAATCCACTGCCCCCACCCGTTATGCTCGGCCGACTCGATCCCCGGACCGAAGTGTACGCCCAGAATGTCCGTCAGCGTGCCCAGCCCCAGCGGCCCCGTGTACTCCTCGTAAGCATACCAGGAGCCCGCCTGCATCGCATCGACGGTGTTCACAACCTGGGGATCGTTGCCAAAGGTCTGGCGCGTCCACTCCTCCACGATCTGCTGCGAGCTGAGCTCCGGATTCCAGGCCAGCCGCCCAAAGCCGTAAAGGTTCGCCGGCGCCATCGGATGATGCAACCAGTTGTCGTCCAGCCCCACGTTCGCCACGCCGACAAATCCGCCCAGCGGCTGCCTGAAGCTCTTGCCCTCGACGATCTCCTTCACCGGTGTGCCGCGGTCGTCGACCCGCATGTCGGTATCGAGCGCGGTCTTCCACATCGGCACCAGATACACCATATGCCTCTGCTGCCCCGTGTACTCCTGCGTGATCTGAAGTTCGATGGCTTGCGACGTGTGGCGCAGCGCCGCAAACAACGGAGACACCGGTTCACGCACCTGGAAGTCGATAGGGCCGTGCTTCACCTGCACCACGACATTGGGCTCGAACTTGCCATCGAGCGCGGCGAAATTGTCATAGCCCGCGCGCGCACGATCCGCCTTCAGGTCGCGCCAGTCCAGGTGATGGTTGTAGACAAACCCGCGATACAGCACGAGCCCTCCATGCGGCTTCAGCGCGCGCGCCAGCGTGTTGGCCGCCTCCGCCGGCGTGCGGCCATATTGCGATGGCCCCGCACGGCCTTCACTGTCCGCCTTGACGACGAACCCGCCGAAGTCCGGGATCAGCGCGTAGATCTCCTCCACCTTCTTCTGCCACCAGGCCGCGACCTGCGGGTCCAGCGGGTCGAAGGTCGGCAGCCCACCCACGATCTGTGGACTCGAAAGATCGACCGAGAGCGACATCCGAACGCCCCACGGACGAAACGCGTCGGCGACGCGCGCGAGCTCCTTTAACATCTCCGGCCGCAGCGTCCGCAAGTCCGAGTTGACATTGTTCACCGTGCATCCATTGATGCCTACGGACGCGAGCAGCCGCGCATAGGCGCTCGCCCGGCTCATATCCGCGCGCACATGCCCTGCGTCGAAGAAGATCGATCGCCCCGCATAGCCTCGCTCAATCGAGCCGTCCAGATTGTCCCATTGATTGATCCAGCGCACCGGCGACGACGGGCCCTGCTGTTCATCGCCGGGGATGGGCGTCTGCGTCGCAACCTCTCGCAGCAGGTGAAACACGCCATACATCAACGCCTGCGGAGTGCCCCCCATGATCGCCAACTGGTGCCGGTTACCGACCGCTCGCACGGCGATGCGAAACTGCTCGCCCGCAATCGGTGACGCCTCCTGCTTCATGAGGGACATGTGCTGAAGTTCAGATACCGACCCAACAACGATTGCATCCCGATGCGATCCACCATCGGGAACGAACGGTGCGACCGTAAACGGCCTGCCCAGCATGGACGATAACCCGCGCCGCAGTTCCTCCGCCGCCAGCCGGTCCGTCTCGCGATCGCCCGCCGCGATAATGCGCGGCGGCAGCGCCCGATACATCTCCGGCTGGGTAATCGGCGCGTACCGCAGCCAAGCCTCCGACCCATCTTCGGCAGAAGCCAGCGATGGATACAGCAGGACAATACTCAAAAGTGCTGAACAGATGCGAATCATTCGTGTTGTCTCTCGCGAAACCTGACCACTGGGCGCTCCGGCGCTTCCTTCAGGCATACGCGTCCCTGCTATCGCCGTCAAGCGCATGCGTCTGAACCCCAAATACATACTTCGGGTGGGAGAGAATTCCTAGCCAAGCTAAGTGGCCCGAGTCAATCGTGCTCAACTTCATTGGGGCTTGACAGAGAACGCTCCAAATAGATAAAGTTCGCGACGCGGAGAAACCACGACTGCAAGCGAACCTAAAGCATCCAGCGTGGCGCCGGCAACACTTTCGGAGGCAGGAATGAAGCAGGTGAACGAGTCTGTAGCATCGCTGGTCCTTTCTGTAGCATCGCGGGTCTTTTGTTTGAACTTGAATCGTGCAGGGACTCTCGTTGCCTTCATGCTTGCGCTGTCGCCGACCGCTCATGCGCAGGTCCTTTACGGCACGCTCACCGGCAGGGTCCAGGATCAATCCGGCGCTGTCATTCCCAACGCTGAAGTGGTGCTCACCAACCAGGACACGGGCGAAGCCCGGACTGTCAACACCAACGATCGCGGCGACTATACCGGCGTCAACCTGCTGCCCGGCGCCTACCCCGTTTCTATCACGGCCATGGGTAGCTTCGCGGGATTCAACGAGAAAAACGTAACGGTTGAGGTCAATCGCCAGGCGCGAATCGACATCACTCTCCAACCCGCAAGCGTGACCACAGAGGTAACCGTGGGCACCGCGGCCCCGGAACTCCAGACAGAGACCGCGGACGTGAATCATGAGATCTCGCAGACCGAGATCGCGGACCTGCCCATCACCTCATCGCAGGGACGCAACTACCAGGCGCTCTATACGCTTATCCCCGGCTTCGCGGCCGTCGGTGAGCAAAACTCCACCGCCTCTAACCCATCGCGCGCCGAATCCGCCAACGTGAACGGACTTGAATACGAAGGCGTCACCACGCGCATCGACGGCGCGGTGAACACCTACGGCTGGCTTGCCTATCTCGTGGCGTACGTTCCGCCCGCAGACTCCATCCAGTCCGTCAACATCGTCACCAACTCGTTCAACGCAGAGCAGGGCATGGCCGGCGGCGCGGCCATCAACGTCACCATCAAGGGCGGTCAGCGCGCCTTCCACGGCAGCGGTTGGGAGTACTACCAGGACGCCGCTATCAATGCCCGCGGCTATACCGCAACCCAGGCCTCCCTCATCTCCGCGGTCAACCCTACCGGTTCGGTCCCGAAGAACGTCTTCCACCAGTTCGGTTTCTCGATTGGCGGTCCGGTCTACATCCCCAAGATACTGACCGGGAAAAGCAAGCTCTTCTTTTTCGACGCCTTCGAGCGCACCACCCGCCGGCAGCTGCTTACGGGTCTGCAAACCGTGCCTACGACGGCGATGCTCAACGGCGACTTCTCCGCCGTGGCCGCCCAGCAACTTCTGTACGACCCGCAGCCCGGCGGGATCGTCCAGACCCAGGCAAACTGTGCCACCCCGACCACACCCTGCCAGACCAACGGCTACCTGAACGTCGGCTACCGCCCCACGTTCCTTTCGGAGTACGGGACCAATGCCGTCCCGCTCTCGCGGCAGTCGCCCGCCGCCATGAAGATGCTTGCGCTGCTGCAGCCAATCTCCGCCCAGGTCACGAACCCAAACTATGCCGGCTTCCTGGCCAACGACTACAACGGCAGCGGAACGCTCTCCTACAATCGCAACACCAATGACGCCAAGGTGACCTACCAGGCCTCGGATCGCACAACCGTTTTCGGCCGCTACAGCGTAGAGCCCTTCACGGTGACCGATCCGCAGGTCCTCGGACAGGCCGGCGGCGGAACCTTCGATGGCGGCCAGCCCGGAGCCGCTCATGGCCGCATCCAGAACGTTGGCATCGGGATGAGCCATGTCCTCAGCCCCAACCTCGTCATCGACGCGGACGGAGGCTACACCCGCCAGGTCACGGGCGCGCAATCCGTCGTCGACATCGCGGACGGTGACTACGGATTGAATGTGCTCGGCATTCCCGGAACAAACGGCGTCGGACCCCAGTACGTGGGACAGCCTTCCTTTATGTTCACCACCTTCTCCGCCCTCGGCAACTCCAACGGCGCCAATCCATTCCTCTTCCGCGACAACCAGTTCACCGCGGACGTCAACGTCAGCTGGACCCTCGGCAAGCATGCAACCAAGTACGGTGTAGGCTACTACCACTTCGACCTGAACCACTTTCAGCCCACCAGCGGCAGCGGCATCAATGCACCACGCGGAGGGTTCCAGTTCGCCGGCGGCATGACTACTGGTACCGGCACCACCAACGCCTACCGGAGCGCCTGGTACGTGG
>CAXTPN010000035.1:0-16524 GCA_964246125.1 uncultured Acidobacteriaceae bacterium | reverse complement strand
CCCACCGCGCCGATCCCCTGGATCGCCGGCGGCTCGAATGCCGCCACGATCCCCCCCGGCACCCCAAACAGCTTCGGCGCGATATCCGCCACGATGTCGTGCGCGGTATGCCCCTTGCCCAGTTTGGTCCGGTCGTCGATCGGCTTCAGCGGCGCAAACAACAGCCCCGCGTTGGGACTCGAACCCCCTGAGAGCGAGAAACCCATCACGGCAAACGTGCCGTATACATCCTTATTTTGCAGGATGATCTGCGAAGCTTTATCCGCGACATCCGCCGTGTATGACAGCGACGCTCCCGGCGGAGTCTGCACGATACACAGGAAGTACCCCTGATCCTCTGACGGCACGAATGCCGTCGGCACATGCTGATACATGTACGCCGTCGCAGCCAGCCCTACGACAAACAGCGCTACCATCACGGTCTTGAACCGATTGACCAGGAACGTCACCTGCAGGGCATACATCCTGACCACCCACTTGATGCCGTTATCGATCCACTTCAGCAGCCCGCCATGATGCTGCTCCGGCCGCAGCAAAATCGCAGCCAGCGCCGGTGAAAGCGTCAGCGCATTGAACGCTGAAATCGCAATCGCGAACGCAATTGTCAGCGAAAACTGCTTATACAAGATACCCGTGGTCCCTGGGAAAAAACTCACCGGCACAAATACCGAGATCAGCACCAGTGAAGTCGCGATCACGGCACTCGTCACCTCGGCCATCGCCACGCTGGTCGCATGGTGCGGGTCCGTATCCCCGTCGGCAAGGTGCCGCTGCACGTTCTCAATCACCACGATCGCGTCATCCACCACCAGCCCGGTCGCCAGCGTGATGCCAAATAGCGTCAGCGAATTGATCGAGAACCCGAACACCTTGATGAACATGAACGTGCCCACCAGTGACACCGGAATCGTCACCGCTGGGATGATCGTCGCGCGCCAGTCCTGCAGAAAGAGGAAGATGACGATGATCACGATGACAATTGCCTCTGCCAGCGTCTTGATCACCTCGCGAATCGAGTCCGAGACCACCTGCGTCGTATCCACCGCGATCCGGAAATCCATGCCCGGCGGAAACGACTTCTGCAGCTTCGCCAGCACCGCCCGGCAATTGTTCGCTACGTCCAGCGCGTTGGCGTTCGCAAGCTGCTGTATCCCGACGCCCACCGCCTCACCGCCCGAGAACTTCAGCGACGTGCTGTAACTCTCCGCCCCAATCTCCGCCCGTCCCACATCCCTTAGCAGCACCAGGCCCGCGCCCGCGCCATTCCTTGCCCCGGGCTGGTTCTTCAGCACAATGCTCTCGAATTGCCGCGGATCGGAGAGCCGCCCCACCACGCGAACCGCCATCTGGAAATTCTGCGTCCCGCTGTTGGGTGGCAGCCCCACCTGCCCCGCGGCGACCTCTACGTTCTGCTCCTGCAGCGCCTGCGTCACATCCAGCGCAGTCAGCCCGCGCGCCGCCAGCCTGGCCGGATCCAGCCACACTCGCATCGCGTACTTGCGCTCACCGAACACGATCACATCGCCCACGCCCGGCACCCGCTTGATCGCATCCCTGATATACACATCGATGTAGTTCGAGATGAACTGCGTCGAGAGCGAGTTATCCGGCGAAATGAATCCTGCCACCAGCACAAAGTTCGGGTTCGCCTTCGTAATCGTTATACCCGTATTGTTTACCGCGGCCGGCAGCCTTCCCGCCGCAGAGGACACGCGATTCTGAACGTCCACCGCCGCGATATCCAGGTCGTACCCCGTCTGAAACGTCACCGTAATCGCCGAAGTGCCATCGTTCGCCGAAACCGATGAGATATACCGCATCCCCTCCACGCCGTTGATCGACTGTTCCAGCGGAATCGTCACCGCCGACTCCACGATCGCGGAGTTCGCCCCCACATAATTCGACGTCACCACCACCTGCGGCGGCGCCAGCTGAGGAAACTGCGAGATCGGCAGCGAGGGAATCGACACCGCGCCCGCCAAAATAATCAGCAGCGCGCATACCGTCGCAAAAATCGGACGCCGTATAAAAAAATCTACCAACTCCGTACCCTCGATTCCGCTAAACCTTGCCTGCGTCTTGCATTGCGACCCTTCGCGCTACCTCCGCGTTCTTCCTTGCCTGCGCCCAGCCCTCAGCCCTTCGCAGCCGCCGCTGGAGGTCCAGTCATCGGCTGCACCGGCGCACCCTCTCCAAGAAACTGCAACCCCGAAACAATCACGCGATCTCCCTGTCCCAGCCCGCTGATCACCGGGTAGCTGTTCCCCACCGTCTCCCCCAGAGTCACCGGCACCAGGTGCGCCACGAACCCCGGCCCCGCGGCCTTCGCAACGTACACGAACGACTGCCCTCCGATCTGCGTCACCGCCAGCACCGGCACCGTAGGCTTGGGCGTTGAGTTCCACGTCACTCGCGCATTCACAACCTGCAAATTCCGCAGCTTGCTTCCCGCCGGCACCTCGGCCTTCGCCAGAATTCCTTGAATCCCGTTATCCACCTCCGGCGAAAGAAACGAAACCGTAGTCTTGGTCAGCACGATCCCCGAAGTATCCAATATCTCTACCGGCAGCCCCATCCTTACCAGCGCGGCCCGCTCCGTCGGCACATAGATGTAAGCCTCCAGCCCGCCCGGATCGTCAATCGTCGTCAGCACCGTCGAAGGCGATCCGGCGGACGTGACGTAATCTCCCTGGTGAACCGGAATATCCCCCACAACCCCCGCGAACGGCGCCCGAATCTGGTAGTAAGCCAGTTGCTGCTTCTGCGTCGTGGTCCCCGCCGCGCTCGCGTCATACGCCGCCTTCGAGCTCTCGAAGTTCTGCACCGCCGTGTCATACGCTTGCTTCGACGTGATCCCCGCATCGAACAGCTTCTTTTGCCGGTCGACCTCCGCCTTGTTGAACGTGTACGTCGCATTCGCCTGCGCCTGCGATCCCGCCTGCTGCTCCACCGCGGCCACCTGCTTCAGCGGATCGATCTGCATCAGCACCTGCCCCGCCTTTACCGACTGCCCGCTCGTCACATAAATCCGCGTGATATTTCCATCTACCTGCGGAGACAGCGTAGCCGTTCGCCGGCTCTTGATCGTCGCCACATAGGTGTCGCCCGTCGGCACCGCATTCAGCGACACCGGCGCTACCATCACAGGCATTGCCTGTGGAGCGGGCGGCGGAGGCGGTGCCTTCTTGCATCCGCTCAATCCGCCTGCAACGATCGCCATCATCACCAAACCTATTCGTCCGACCACAAATCGCCTCCAAACACAGCTAAGAGCCAGAAATCCACCAGACCTTCCCATGGGTACAAGGGTTAGATTCCACAGGTGCGCCTCGGATGCGAAGAATGTCTCGATTCTGACATAACCCCTTGCTCATCCGGCCACGTCTCTTCACATGTGTGCCGACACTGCCCGCTCTTTCCGCTCACGCTTTGACACATCCAGTCAACCTGCTAAACTTCAGACTCTGGAGTTGTGTGCCTGGCGAAGCGTGGGGCTCCGCCGCTCTCCATCGCGTCCCCGTCGTCCAGAGGCCTAGGACACCGCCCTTTCACGGCGATGACACGGGTTCGAATCCCGTCGGGGACGCCAAATCTTTTCAAGCACTTGCAAGATCCGGCGCTGAAAACGTAGGTTCAAAAAGGTTCAATAAGGATTTCCGGGTTCCGGGAGTCCTTTTCTACGCCCTTTCCACGTCTTCAGGAACATCCATAATCTGGCGTACTACCCGATCATGGGCGGACCGCTTAATCGACGTTAAAGCCTGCGTGTACACGTCCATTGTCACTTTGAAGTTGGCGTGCCGGAGCGTTTCCTGGATCGTTTTCACGTCCTCCCCGTTGGCCTTGATCAGAGTGCCGAGGCTGTGCCGTAGCGTGTGCCAGCCGACCGGATCAGTGATCTTCAACGTGTCCCTCAAGACTGGTTTGAGGTAGACCCGGTAAATAGAACTCGGCCAGTACGGCTGCCTTCCTTTCGTCGCAGGACTGGCGAATACCCAATCCCCCGGCTGGTTGTATGCGCAACGTGCGCGCCATGCGAACAGAATCTCCGCCACTTCGGCTCCGATAGGGGACCGGTTTTCTCGAAGCCTCTGTCTTGCAACGCTCGATCCGCTGCTTGACCACATCGCGGATCACGCGAAGTTCAAGAGTCTTGAAATCGACATCTTCCCATTTCAAGCCGAGGAGTTCGCCGACCCGAAGGCCGGTGGTGGCCCCAGCAACACTGCCGTCTTCGGAAGATCAACCAGCTTCTCCAAGAAAAGTTTGATCTGTTCCGGGGAAAGGATCGTCGGGATTTGGGAACGCTTCGCACTCTGACGGACATGGAGAATCGGATTGGTGCTTACCCATTCCCAACGCATCCCGTGACTGTATAGAGCGCTCATGATGTTCCTGATCTTCGCCTTCGAGCCCTTCGATAACGGAAGTGTCTGCAGCCATTGCTCAACGTGGACTGGCTTTACGTCGGTGAGTCGGTATGACCGCCAACGCGGAAGGATCCACTTGCTCAAGTAGGCTTGGTAGGTCACCTGGGTGGAGTACGACTTTCTGAGCTCGTCATCCCCAGCTTCGCTACCAAGCGGCCTCGTTCCGTGAACCACGTCCGGTAGCTCGTGTTGCTTGTAGTGTTCGACCAACGTTTCAAAGCTGATCGTTTGAATCATCTGTCGCGGTGTCTGTTCGTTAACTTCCAATCGCAGCGCATCAGCAGCTTTCTGTGCCTCGGATTCAGTCTTGTAATCCGTGACTGTTCCGATCACTGCTTTGCGATACCGCTTGGTTCCGTCTAGCTGGACTTCACGCCAACGGAAAACCCAAACCGTCTCGCCAGAGCGCTTGCGCTTTTCGCTCTGCAAACTACCTTGTTGATGTCGTGCTCGCCTCATATCCAACTCCTCTCTGTTGGCGGGCACGGTCGGCTTTCCACAAGGATATTGCAAGCGGCACGATAGCGCCTCTGCGGAAATCGAGCCATCAACTCGCCGGCCTCCGATTGATCCATTCCTCGATGCTGGAGGCTCGGAACCGCCAAAGTTTGCCTACATGGACTGCCCTAATCTCTCCGGATCGGGCCATCTTTTGCAGGGTCTTGGGTGTATTCCAATGATGGCCGCAGCTCGTTCGCTGTCGATGAGGGGCTCCGGAATGATGGAAGCGCTCGCTGGGGATTTACGCGGAACGTCATTCTCGATGTCTGCTAGATGTCGCGTAGGCACGTCCACTCCTCCTCAGAGAGTCGCTTGCATACAGCCTTAATGCGGAAAGGAATTTCGTCCAATTCTTTGTAGTGATGGCTGAGTCATCACTTGGAGTGATGGGTCCCACAAAAGTGGCACAAACGTTCGCCCCTGGAAGGGCAACTTTATGTTGATCGTCCGGGTTCGTCCAAGTGGCGACTTGCGGCTCCTGCCGGCTGCGATGTACACGACCGCCTCGTAGAGTTTCGGGAGTGTGACATGAGCGTTTACGATCACCTGGAGTTCCGCCATCTGAAGTTCATCATTGCAATCGCAGTGGAAGGCTCTTTTACGAAAGCGGCGGAACGCCTCCACGTCGTGCAATCCAATCTCAGCAAGCAGATTTTGGAGCTGGAAGAGCTTTACAACGTTCAACTCTTCATTCGGAGCAACCGCGATGGTGCGACGCTCACCGAAGCCGGGCAAAGCTTTTACAATTTCGCACGACAACTTCTGGATTTGCGTGAGGAAGCGGTCAACTCTCTTCAAGCCGTACAGCAGATATGCTCCAAGCCCTTTCGTCTCGGCTTTTCTCAGTACGTCGAACACCTCGTGGTTCAGACAGTCTCCAGAGCATATCGAGAGCTCTTCCCAAAAGGTGATGTAGTTGCGGAAGGGGACGATACAGATGTTCTTCTGCGGCGCGTCCAAAAGGGTGAATTGGACGCAGCTTTAGTCACCCTTCCATTGAGCTTCGAAGGGTTATGCGCGCAGCCGGTCATGCATGAGCGAATGCTGGTTTTGCTCTGTAAAGACGATCCTCTCTCAGGGAAACAGGAATTGGACTCGGGTGACCTCAACAATCGTTTAGCTATCTTTCAGCGATCCGCGACATCATCCAAGCGCACATGCGCGGCTTCTTCAGTTGCTTTCGGAACAAGGAATCAGCCGAAAGTCATGTCGCCAGACTTCAATTTCGCCCATATTCAATGGATGGTGAGTGAACGCATGTGCCTCGCGTTGATTCGCGAGAACGAAGTGCTGCGGGAATCGCTGACAACACGGCCTATTCAGGGTGTACAGTGGACGATCGATTCCGCGATAGTCGACAGACCCAGTGACAGACGTGGTGCTCTTTCTTTATTGCTTCGTGACCTTGCGAGACATTTCCCGCTCGGTGATTGCAAGCTTAAGAAGAAGCAACCGCAATCCGTAAAAGTTGAGCAACTGCCACTTTATAACCTCCCGAAGAAGATCAGCGGGCGCTGAACGAGCATGCATCAGCCATCGTTCTGAATGATTGCTGAGCAGTCTCTTTTAACCATTGGACTCAGAGGAAGCTCACGCCTATTGTCTCGGCATACCCGACTGATTTCAGTCGCAGGAGGTGCCGATGTCCCGTCGTAATCGTGTAGTTCACACCTTGCAATGCTTGCGAAGCTTTCCGCTCGTCAGCAGGCTAGCAACAGTCCTTCCAATCCAAATAGTGTCCAAATCGCTTCGCGTGATGATGCCGGCTCTTTTGCCTCTGTCATTTGCCGGGGTAGCTCACGCTCAGGGAACGATGGACTTCTCTGGAGCACAGACGCTGATGGGAACATTCAAGACGTTCGCCATGTACGCCGGTGCTGTGATCTGCCTTGGCGGCCTGATCTTCGCCGGAATCCGCATGATGTCCGGACGATTTCAGGATGCCATTCCCGGTCTCTTCGGTGCGCTCTTCGGCGCCGGAGTTCTCGGCTAGGGAGCCGGTTGGATCGGCTCTCTGACCGGACAGTCGATGTAGGAGATTCATCGACATGGCCAAGCGGGGAGAATTTTTCGCTATCGACATGATTCACGAATCCACCACCAATTCCCGCCAGACCTTCGAGCAGAACAAGCTGGAGGAGCTTGCGGAGTCCATCCGGCAGCATGGTCTCATTCAACCCATCACCGTACGTCCGAACTCTGACGGATTCGAGATCGTCGCGGGTGCGAGGCGCTTCCGTGCCGCGCAGCTTGCCGAATTGTTTTCACTCCCCGCACATATCGTCGAACTGACCGACGCTGCCGCGATGGAGTGGCAGTTGGTCGAGAACTCGCAGCGTGTGGACGTTCACCCGTACGAAGAGGCGCAGGGCTTTCAGCGTCTCCTAGACCTGCCCGGTTACGATGTGACCGCACTTGTGGCCAACTCCGGTAAGAGCGCAGCGCACATCTACGCGCGGCTGAGTCTCTTGCAACTCATCCCGGATGTCGCCCAGGCATTCATCGAGGAGCGGATTACCGCCAGCCATGCCAACCTGCTTGCCCGTCTGCCACAAGAGCATCAGGCAACGGCGTTCGAGAATTGCTGGCGCAAGGACTGGCAGGACAAGGAAGCGCACCTGCTTCCAGCGAAGCACCTTTCGGCGTGGATTCAGGCCAACCTCTACCTGAACCTTGCCGAAGCGCCGTTCGACCGCGAAGACACCACCCTAAATCCCGCCGCTGGAGCCTGCGTCACATGCCCCCGGCGCAGCGGTTTCAACACCAGCCTATTTGCGGACGTACAGGGCGACCAATGCCTTGACGCGCCCTGCTTTCAAGCGAAGGTGACCGCTCACATCGACCGCGAGATTGCCGCGCGGCCTGAGCTTGTCGCCATCGAAACCGCGTGGCGAGCTCCCAAGGAGCAGCGCCCCGGCGCGTTGCAGAAACACCAGTACCGCGAGCTCGACATTCCCGACAACCCCGATGCCGAGCCGCCGTGCAGCCACACCAAATCCGCCATCATCGTGTTCGGCAAACATGCCGGACGCACTCTCCCGGTCTGTGTCGAGCCGGACTGCCCGGTGCACAACCCGCGCGAAGCTGCCCGGATTGCCGCCGACCCGCCGCCCGTGATGGCTCCCGCACCGCAAGCGGAGACGGAGGAGGAGACAGCACAACGCCAAGCCCAGCATGAGCAGCGCATGGCCGAATACAAAGCCGAGCAGGAGCGCAAAGAGGAGGAGCGCAAGGCCGAGTTCGACCGGCAACAGAAGGAGTACGAAATCGAGCAAGCCCGCCGCGACAAACAGCGCGAGGCGCGGATCGCCACCTTCAAGCGCATCCTTGCCAATGCTCCCGCGACGTTCACCGCTCCACAGTTGCGCGTCTTTCTTTCCGCGCTCATCAACCTTGACCCCTATGACTTCGCCGAGGACGTGGCCGAATACTACGCAGGAGGCAACGAAAACAACCAGCAGACCGCCGAGGAGGTTCTGTCTTCCACCATCGCCAGATTGCCGGAGGACAAGCTGACCGGGTTTGCGCTCCGTCTTGTGCTGACCGGGCATGCGGACATTCCGCGCGAGAACGACTTCGACTTCCTCGCCCAGGCCGAAGCCGCTTTTGTTCCACCCCAACCGAAGAAAGCGGCGTCCAAGCAGCCCAAGCCAACAGCGGTGAAGGGTGCGAAGGCAAAGCCCAAAGTGGTGAAATCGTCACCAACGGCGAATCCACCAAGCAAGAAAGCGGCCTAGCAGTCCTTTCGGTTCCTGGCCCCGGATTCGTCCGGGGCCGCTTTGTCTCCGCATCCACAAAACGGCGCAGGGAGAAACCGCTTTGGTTTCTCCCTCTACCCTCATCCCGCCATCCGGCCCCCACTAGCCGGCTGCGCGGCAGGAGACGTTCCCCCTTCCTGCACCTTCCCCTGCCGCCCGGCACCTCAAACAAACAGAAGTGCCTTCAGAAAGTGGTCTGGAGCCTGTAGATGATGTGGCGTTCGTTACAGCAAGTGATAATGAGATATGGACAGGGAACAGAACTCGTCTTCGCGCTCTGACACCCATCCCGATCCTTTCTTCCTGCTCGATCCGCGCGATCCAGCGCCAGGCGTCCTTGCTGTCTTGGCCAGACAGAGCCGCATGGATGAGATACGAGATCAGGAGCTGGCAAAGACCACCCGAGTGTGGAAAGTGCGAGGCGTCGTTTCCGACTCCGTTCCCCTCTGTGGGGACCCCGGCGAGGTCATTCAGCGCGAGCCGCACAATTTGCTAATTTTGAACGAGGACCCTCTCTCTATCTATCTCCATTCTGGGGGTCATCGAGCTGTCTACTACGATCTCGTAGGCAACACGACTCATAAGCTCATTCATCGAGGTATTTGGTGGAGACGCGCTTACCATCCAACGCGATTACGCTAGCGCTCAGTCCACTGAATGCGTTGCTGGACGTGCTGACGCGCGACTCCAATATGCCGCTGACCCTGCAGCGAGTAGACCTGATTTCTCCGATTGATGGAGAACCACTGCTTCATCAAATGCTCCTGCCGTCCAAGAATGGAGTCTTGCTGGGGCCGTTGGGCGGCATACAGCAAGCAGTCCCATTCGCTCCTTACGACGCCATCTACCGCGAGGCTCTAACGTCGAGTAGTCCCTTTTATCGTCTACTCTGCGCTGCCCGCATCTTCGAGGGCACCGGAACCATCCGCAAATGGTTGAGGGCTCAGGCTGAAGCGCGGGGAAAGACGGCTAAACTTCCTCCCGAAGTGAAGGTGAGTGAAGGACAACTGGTGCGGTATGGGCTCGCACCAGAGTTCGTGAAGGGAATCACGACGGCCCAGGACCTCTACCACAAGCTTAAGGACATGCGTGATGCGATCGCGCATTCCTGATCGAGCGGGATGGCGCTGACGTTCACGTATATCTCGCTGAAGGTGCGCAGTACCACATGTATTCCACCGTGTCAGCGGCTCTGCTGCACTACGCCCATCTGTCGCTGGAGGCACTGCGCATGTTTTACGGTGAGAATGCCGGCCCAATGGGGTCTCAGATATTGCCGATGCTCGACTACCGTGAAAAGTTCATTGTGAGAGCCTCAGATTACGGTCTCGAGTGAGATCGTGTGGCGTGAAGTGCTTTCCTTTCGGATCAAGTTTCCTGCATCCAGTCGCACAGAGTTGCGTTCTCGAGAACATACGCGGATCGTTCGGTTTCATTGCGGGCGACCGGAAGCCGGACTACCCTTGGAACGATGACAACTCAGGAACTGAAGAAGACCCTGTAGGAAGCCGCCGACAAGATGCGCGCGCAGATGGACGCTGCGGAGTACAAGCACATTGTCCTGGGATTGATCTTCCTCAAATACGGGTCTGACGCCTTCGAAGAACGCAGGCGGCAGGTCGCCCAGGAGTTGGCTGACCCCCATTCGGAGCTGTACTTCAGCGATGATCCCGCCGATCAGCAGACCGCACTGGAGGACCGCGATTATTACGCCTCGGCGAGTGTCTTCTGGGTGCCCCAACAGGCTCGTTGGGAAAACCTGAGGAACCAAGCAAAGCAGGCGAACATCGGCCAGATCATTGACGACGCACTTGTCGCGATTGAAGATGAGAATCCACGTCTAAAGAACCTGCTCGACAAGCGGTTTGCGCGCACCCAGATTGAGCCCGCACGCCTCGGCGCGCTGGTCGATCTCATCTCGAAGATCGGTTTCGGAGAAGGCGATCACGCGAAGGATGTGCTCGGCGAGGTCTACGAATACTTTCTCGGCCAGTTCGCCTCGGCGGAAGGCAAGAAGGGCGGCCAGTTCTATACACCTGCCTCCGTCGTACGCACGCTGGTGGCCGTGCTCTCGCCGCACAAGGGGCGCGTGTATGACCCCTGCGCCGGTTCGGGCGGCATGTTCGTGCAGTCGGAGAAGTTTGTGGAGTCGCACGGCGGCCGCACCGACGACATCGCGATCTATGGGCAGGAGTCCAACCCGACCACCTGGCGTCTGATCGCTATGAACCTCGCGATTCGAGGCATCGGGTTCGATCTTGGCAAAGAGCCGGCAGACAGCTTTACTCGCGATCAACACCCCGACCTGAAGGCCGACTATGTCCTTGCCAATCCGCCGTTCAACATTTCTGATTGGTGGAATGCGAGCCTCGAAGGTGACAAGCGTTGGCAGTACGGAAGGCCGCCCGCCGGCAATGCCAACTACGCCTGGCGGCAACATATCCTCTGGCACCTGAAGCCGACGGGGCAGGCGGGTGTCGTGCTGGCCAACGGTTCCATGTCCTCCAACCAGAGCGGCGAGGGCGACATCCGCCGCCGCATGATTGAGGCCGACGTGGTGGAGTGCATGGTCGCATTGCCGCCGCAGCTCTTCTTCAACACGCCGATCCCGGCCTGCCTCTGGTTCCTCACGCGCGACAAGACCGCGCACGGCCGCAATCGGCAGGGCGAGTTCCTCTTCGTCGATGCCCGCAAGCTGGGACGGCTGGAGAACCGAGTTCACCGCGTTTTCGACAACGCTGATCTCGATAAGATCGCTTCCACAGAGCACCGCTGGCGGCAAGATGGCGAGTTTGAAGGAGCGTATGAAGATGTACTTGGCTTTTGCCGGTCGGTGAAGCTGCCCGAGCTTCACAACCATGGCTACGTCCTCACGCCCGACCACTACGTCGGCGCGGAAGACGCGGAGGACGATGACGAAGCCTTCGCCGACAAGATGGAACGCCTGACCGCGCAGCTTGCCGAGCAGATGGCGCGGGGTACGGAACTGGACGTCCTGATCCGGCAGAAGTTGGGGGCGCTAGGTTATGGCATATAGCGTTGTGCCGCAGAGTGAACAAGACCAGACAAGACTCCGGGGAGATGAGTCAGAAGTCTCCGAAGTGTTCCAGGACGAGCAATCCATCTTTACGATCAGTTCAGTCATCGAGGGCGGGGGTAATCATCGGGCACAAAGACGGCAATTATGGTTCGTTCTACCCGCGCGTCGATGAGTTCGGAACCGAGGGTGTTCCATTCCTCACCGCGAAGTCTTTGAGCAACGGTCACATCGATATAAATGATGCTCCGCGTTTATCTGACGAACGGGCAAACGAGTTGCCTTTCGGGTTTGTCGAACCTGGCGACGTTTTGCTCTCTCACAACGCTACTGTCGGTCGAGTTGCAGTTGTTCCACAATTCACCGGGCGAATGCTAGTTGGAACATCCTTGACTTACTTCCGCTTAAACACCGCACGATTGTTGCCGGGTATCTAGCTGCCTTTTTTTCAAGCAAAATGTTTCAAGACCAACTCGCAGCGGTCATGAGCCACTCTACTCGCAATCAAGTACCTACCACCGCTCGGAGAGCTCTAAAGGTCGTTCTTCCGCCACTGTCAAAACAAGCGGCAATCGCAGATGTGCTTGCCTCTTTAGACGGCAGAATAAATCTCATTCGTCAAACCAACGAGATTCTAGAGGCCATGGCGCGGGCCATCTTCAAGGCTTGGTTTGTGAATTTCGATCCGGTAAGGGCCAAGGCAGAGGGACGTGAGCCGGAGGGCATGGATGCCGGCACCGCCGCCCTCTTCGCCAACGAGTTCCAGGACTCCGAACTCGGTCCCATCCCGGATGGCTGGTCGGTAGAGGCGCTGGATGCTGTCGCGACGTTCCTTAATGGGCTTGCTCTGCAGAAGTTTCCTGCACAAAGCGGTGAGGACACTCTGCCTGCCATCAAGATTGCGCAATTACGAGCGCGCTCTTCGTACGGAGCGGATCGTGTCTCTAGTTCGGTCCCTTCCAAGTACATCATCGGAGATGGAGACTTGCTCTTCTCATGGTCAGGAACCCTCGAAGTAAATTTCTGGTGCGATGGGCCGGGGGCGCTGAACCAACACTTATTCAAGGTCTCGTCTAATCTCTACCCCCGCAGCTTTTACTATTTCTGGCTTCTTCACCATCTCGCTTCGTTTCGCGAAACAGCAGCTCACAAAGCGACCACGATGGGGCATATTCAAAAACATCACCTGGCGCATGCGAAAGCCGTCGTGCCTTGGAAGACGCCATGGAGCTTTTCGCGGAAGCGCTCGACCCATTCATTGCCAAGATCATTGACGCGAGGATTTTTCAGCGCACGCTACGGGAGCTTCGGGACACCCTTCTCCCTCGACTCATCTCCGGCAAGCTGCGCGTGCCCGAGGCTGAAGCCATGCTAACGGAGGCACTCTGATGAGCCACATCACCGAGTGCATGGCGGAGCAGGAAGCGCTCGGCTGGTTCGAGGAGCTGGGTTATGAGGTCGTGTCTGGGCCGGACATGGCGCCTGATGGCCCTTCGCCCGAGCGGAAGACCTACAAGCAGGTGATCCTGGAAGGCCGGCTGCGCTCGTCGCTGCATCGTCTGAATCCTGAACTGCCGCCCGCGGCGATCGATGATGCCGTTGGCGTTGTGATGACCGGCGGCACGCCGGGACTGTTTGCCGGAAACCATGAATTCCACCGCATGCTGACGCTGGGCGTGCAGGTGTATTGGCAGCAGGACGGTGAGACGAAGGGCAGGCGTCGTCAGTTCGCGCACAGAAGCTCCGAGCGCTCGTACGCTTCGTTCAAGACCAGATCGTGATTCTGGAAGCCCGCAGCGTCGATGGGCAGGACCCGACCGATGCGTTCATAACCCTGCTCAGCGAAATAACGAGGAACCTGAGCCAAATTAAAACGTCAGAACCAGTATTCAGTCCAGCGATAAATGGCTCGAACGACCCGCCGAAATCAAGCGTTGATTCGAAGAAGACATAGTTCCGCTTTGCGCGAATCCTTCCTGCCTCTGAAAGCACAGCATGCGGAGCTGAGGAGCTATTTGTTGACTGTCTATCGCCCGGAGGTCATGCCACGGATCGAGAGAGACGGTCCAACAAAGCAAACCCAAGCTGCGATAGCGCGCAACGTGGGTTCAATAAGGGTTCAATAAAGCTTCCCCAGGGTTCCAAAACTGCCTTACAAACCAACCGTGCCCTTGGTTTACAATAAGTTACAGCCGCTGGCGTCCCTTTCACGGCGATGACACGGGTTCGAATCCCGTCGGGGACGCCAAGCTCTCAGTTATTTGCGGTCTATCGCCGACAAAAGCAGGTTGCGTGGGAATAATTTCGCGTCGTATCCTGCAATGCACCACCGGGGTCCCCACATGCGCACATCTCTCTTCGCCACCGTACTTGCCCTTGGGCTTGCTGTTCCTACACTTGCCCACGCCGACACCTTCACCTTCAGTGCATCTGGCGGGGGAGGCGGATTCAACGGCTCAGGAAACTTCGTCGCCACCAACAACAACAACGGCTCCTACACCATTACGGCCATCTCCGGCACCGGCATCACCGGCCTCATCGCCCCCGGTGGATTCAATGGGAATGACAACATGCTCTTTCCTGGTTCCTCGAGCCTTGTCGATTCAAAAGGGTTCGCCTTTACCGATCTGATGGGCAACACCGCCTTCAAGGTGGATATCTTTGCCGTCGGCACCGGAAGCTATGACGCATTCTTCTTAGACTCGGACGGGTTCTCCCAAACCATTCCCGTCACGCTCACCCTCGCCAATACCACCACGCCCGAGCCTTCCAGCTTTGTCCTGCTCGGCACGGGTCTCCTAGGCTTGGCAGGCGCGACCCGTCGAAAATTCCTGAAAGCCTAGCTGTCCATCCCCTACACGTCGGGCTGGCTCCATCACATTACTTTCGATTGGGCCAGCCTCACTTTGCCGACTTCTAACATCTGTGTACGGCCTACTCTCGTAGTACAGAGAGGTTTTGCTATGCAAATCGAATGTCCTCCACCTAGAGCCATATGGGCAAGACTGCTGAAATTCTGCTCCTTGGCCGACCTTGGCCTTCTTCGCAGCCAAACGCTGATGCGAATCGCCCACCTCGACGAAACGATGTCCCTCAGCACGGATAGCGATTGTGCGGCGTTCCTTGGCGCCATACTTCGCGAGAGCAGACGGCGTTAGTCTGCCCTCAGCTGTCGCGAGCACAGATCGAACGCCCTCAGCATCGAATCAGACTAGAAGTAGAATCAACGGAATCGCGACGCCGGCCACCAGTGCTCCCGCAACCAGCGATTTTCGCCGGGCATACTTCCATGCCATCATCACACCGGTAATGGTCGAGACCACCAAGCCGATTGCGGTAATCGCGAAGAAAATTTTGATTGGCAGTGGGTCATGCGGAGGCGCGCCAGGCCTTGGCCCCGTTGGCTTGGGTGTCGCCGACTTCTGCTCGTCAGGCTTTGCCGTTTCGCCCTTCGGAGACGCCGCTGCGGGCGGGCGGCGCTCAGGAACATACAACGTGCCCTTTTTGTGAAGCTGCGAGAGATGAACCAGAAATGCCGGCGGCACATACGAGCTGCCCCGGCTAGTCTCGTGGAGGCTAAACATCTGCAGGCCACCGGTGATCGCGAAGAAGAGAATCGTCGGAGCCAGGAACACTCCCGTATAGTTGTGCGTCAGGCGGATTGCCTTCAGCGTGCTCGCGGATATCATGATGCAATCATTGTAGCCGCCGACGCAATTTGCCCCTACAGTAATCGCGGCCATTTTCTGCTATGACATCACACTTCGCATGGCCGCTTCGCCACAGCCGCACGCGAAGGCATCTCTTCTCCGGCCACGTCCATCTATTGCTTCAGTCCTATACATTCTGCGCTGCATAAGTGCGCCTATCCGCAGTCCCCATGCAGTCCCATGCTGTCCCGAGGTATCCATGCCCTCCTCCCTTTGCTCCGAACCTGAAGTCGAACTTGACGAAGAGCAGTCGTCCGGTCTCGCCGAGACTGACTTCGCCCTTACTCGCCGCACCTTCATCAAGTCCGCCGGCGCACTCTCCGCCGTAGCCGCGGCTGGCCTGCCCACGTTGGCCCAGTCCCCCGAGCACGCCCGCCAGATCACCCTCAAGGTCAACGGCGTCGAACACCCCCTCACTCTCGATACCCGAGCCACCCTCCTCGACGCGGTGCGCGAGAACCTCGACCTCACCGGCAGTAAAAAAGGCTGCGATCACGGACAGTGCGGGGCTTGTACCGTCCTTCTCGACGGCCGCCGCGTCAACTCCTGCCTCACCCTCGCCTTCGCCGCCGAAGGCGCGGAGATCACCACAATCGAAGGCCTCTCCAAAGGTGACAGCATCGAGGGTCTCCACCCCGTTCAGGCCGCCTTCGTCGAACACGATGCCTTCCAGTGCGGCTATTGCACCCCGGGCCAGATCTGCTCCGCCGTCGCCGCCATCGACGAAGCAAAACAAGGCAGCCTCTCCATCGTCAGCTTCCAGCCCGGCCACATCACCGGCTCCGCAAAACAAGACGACGAAATCCGTGAGCGCATGTCCGGCAACATCTGTCGCTGCGGAGCCTACCCTAACATCGTAGCCGCCGTTCGCGCCGCCTCTGGAGGCTCCATCGCATGAACCCCTTCACCTATCAGCGAGTCTCAGCCCCCGACGCCGCCATCCACGCCGCCTCCTCCCCGGCTTCCAAGTTCCTGGCCGGCGGCACCAACCTCGTCGACCTGATGAAGTACGGCGTCGAGGCCCCCGCAACCCTCGTCGACATCAATCATCTCGCCCTCACCGAAGTCCCCGCCTCCCCACACGGCGG
>CAXTPN010000034.1:0-16655 GCA_964246125.1 uncultured Acidobacteriaceae bacterium | reverse complement strand
AGATCGGGTCGTCGGCCCGGCCGGTGTAGTCCTCCACCGCGCCGCCCGCCCGCCATCCCGCGCTGGAGTCACCAACTCCAGATCCTGCAGCACATGCAAAGCCTGCCGCACCTCATCCTCCGCCAGATCCATCACCGGATCGCGGCTCGAACGCTGATTCGCCGCCGCAATCAGAGAATTCACGGTCAGCGGATAAGCATCTGGTGTCGTCATCTCTTTTTCCATCAGCGCGCCCAGAACACCAAGACTGGCAGGATCAAGTTGCATCCCTCTACATTACCGGACCCACGAAAACAAACCACCAAGACTTGACAAGCGCACCCCTCAAACACCCACCCTTAAACGAACGTCCCGACTCCCAATTCTGCTAACCCGTTTGTTTTGAATATTTTACCTATGCGGCCCAATGGAATCAACAACTTGCGCTTGTATATACAAGCCTAAGTTCAATGTTATGAATATTTTGCACGATACTGCCGGGGTGGGGTCCCCCTACCACACACCAAAAAAGCACACCCGGAATCAGGTGTGCTTCATGGGCAGTCGGAGTCAGGTTTACGCCGCGGGCGTTTCCACTTCATCCGGCGCATCGCTCTTGATCGTCACCTTAACATGCGCGGTGACCTCCCGGTGCAGTTTGACCGGCACATGGAACTCGCCAAGCTGCTTCAACGGCTCTTCCAGCGCGATCTTGCGCCGGTCGACAGTGAAGCCCTGAGCCTCAAGCTGCTGCGCGATATCGCCCGACGTGACCGAGCCGAAGAGGTGGTCGTTCTCCCCCACCTTGCGCTCAAACGTCAGTTCGACCGCGTCCATCTGCTTGGCCAGCTCTTCGGACTGCGTCTTCTCCTTGGCCGACTTGCGCACGGACGACGCCTTCATCTGCTCGATGACGGCCTTGTTCGCCAGCGTCGCCTCGATCGCCAGCTTCCCAGGCAACAGGTAGTTGCGCCCATACCCGTCAGCCACCTTCACCACATCGCCGCGATGGCCCAACTTCAGCACATCTTCTTTAAGAATGACTTCCATGATCTATCTCCAAATTCGAGGGCTTGGTCCAGCCCTTTTTGCTAGAAGCGGTTTGCGAAGGCCAGCAGCGCGATATTGCGCGACTGCTTGATAGCGAGCGAGAGACGGCGCTGGTGCCTGGTGCATACCCCGGACAGCCGCCGCGGAACAATCTTGCCGCGCTCGGCCACAAAGCCCTGCAGCAGGCGCACGTCGCGGTAGCTGATCGAGTCGATCTTCTCCGTGCAGAACTTGCAGACCTTCTTGCGGCGGAAGAACTTGCGTCCGCCCGGACCGCCGCCGGGGCCGCCAGGTCCGCCAGTGCGCGGTGGGCCGCCGGGACCGGAGTGGCCACCAGGCCCCCCCGCCGGACGAGGTCCGCGAGGAGTAAAGGTGGAAGGAGTGGACGGTCCCGAAGCGGAGGGGCCAGCCTGTTGCTCGGATGTGTTGCTTATTTCGTCAGCCATGATAATGTCCTCGTTGTTACCGGTGGTTAGCTGTGAATTCCTTTAGTCAGCCAATGCTGACAGATCCTATGCGGTCGTCTCGATCGGCGACTCGGCTTCCGCCGCGACGGGCTCGCCGGCAGCCGGCGCGGGCGGCTCTTCGGGCAGACCCGCCGCCACATTCGCCTCCGGCTGTGCGGCCGCGGTATCGTCTACAGGAGTCTCGGCGGATGCATCCATCGATGCAACTCGCGCGGGCTGCGCGGCCGGAATCGCGCTGCGCTTCACATGCGTATCCCGGTGCGCCTTGATCTTCGCCAGGCGCTTCTCTTCCTCGTCCATCCGTACCGTGATGAACTTGATCACCTGCTCGGAGACGCGCAGGCGCCGCTCAATCTCGGTAATCAGCTGCCCCTCAGCGGCAATGTTCAGCAGCACATAGAACCCGTCGTTGAACTTGCGCACGGTATACGCCAGTCGCCGCCGCCCCATCTTCTCGGTCGAGCGAACTTCACCGCCGCCGTCCGTAACATTTTTCTGGAAGCCTTCGATCAGCTTGTCGAGGTCCGCCTCTTCAACGTCCGGCCGGACGATGAACATGATTTCGTAAGTACGATTCATAGCTCTACTTCTTTCCGCGAAGTTCTGCTTCGCACCGTGACGGCCTCTAGTCTGCCGCCAAGCGGTTTGGATACCTGCTGCTCTGTTACTTCACCTCAAGGTCATCGGCTGTGCCGTTGACCTTGCGGTTGAACTCGTTCATGGCCTTCTTCACGCCATCTTTCAAAATCATCTCGACCGCGCGCAAAACCTGGTCGAGCACTTCATCCAACTCCTGCAACTGCATCCGGCGCATCGGCGAGAGCAGATACTCCGTGCCTCCCGCCTTAAGCTCGCGCCCGGTCTGAGTAGGCGGCTTGCCGACACCGATGCGAACGCGAATCCAATCCTCTGTGCCCAGCGACGCCAGGATCGACTTGATCCCGTTGTGCCCTCCAGCCGAACCGCGTTCGCGAATGCGAAGCTGTCCAAGCGGTATGGCGAGCTCGTCGTAGATCACGATCAAATCCTCGGCTGGTTGCTCCAGCTCTAATTCCGTCACCATCGCGGCCACCGAAAGCCCGCTCAGGTTCATAAAAGTCTCCGGCTTCGCCAGCAGCACATCCTGGCCCGCCAGAGTCGTTCTCGCTGTGAGCGCACGCCCCCGGCGGTTTGCAAGTGTCGCGCCACAAACCTCGGCAAGACGATCGACTGCAAGAAAGCCCGCGTTGTGCGGAGTGAACTGATATTCGATTCCCGGATTTCCCAGACCGACGATCAGCTTCATTGCTCACTTCGCTTAGTTTTAGTTCCGGGCTCCTAGCTGCTAGCCAGTGCTTTGACTAACAACTAAGAACGGTCAATGATTGCTACTTCTTCTTCGGCGCTGCCTTCGCATCCGCGGCCGGTGCGGCTGCCGGTGCGGCCGCATCGCCCTTGCCCTTCTTGGCGACTTCCGGCTCCGCAGCGGCAGGCGCGGCAACCTCGGCAACGGCTTCTTCCTTGATTTCGGTCACATGCGCGACCAGCGCTGTATCCTCTTCCAAGAACTTGATCGAGCCCGAGTGCGGCAGGTCCGAGATGTGAATCGCGCCGTACATCTCCAGTTCGGAGACATCCACGTCCAGATGGTCCGGAATATCCGCAGGCAGGCACTCAATGTCAACCTCGCGCATGATCTGATCGAGCACGCCGCCCGCCGTCTTCACCCCAACCGGAACACCCGTAAGCTGGATCGGCACCGACACCCGCATGGCCTTGTCCATCGCGATGCGCTTGAAATCGATATGCAGCAGCTTGCCCTTGATCGGCTCGTGCTGCCAGTCCACAATCATGGCCTTTACCAGCGCCGCGCCCTCGACGTTCAGGTCGAAGATTGTGTTGTGCCCGGACTCGGAGTGCAGAATCTTCGTGACCACCCGCGGGTCGACCGACACGGCGACCGCGCCCTGTCCCGCGCCGTAGACGACTGCGGGAATCTTGCCTTCTACGCGAACGCGCCGTGCATGGTTCTTGTTGAACTTGCCCGTGCGGGGCGTTGCTACCACTGCGTCGAACTTCTGTGAGGCCATGTTGTTTCCTTTCGGGCACGAGAGGCAGTCGCCTGCCTTGCTTCGCTCCGTTTGCGGCTGGTTCCGCCAGGGTTCGTGGTGCGGCTGCGGTTTAGTTGAACAGCGTACTCACGCTGGTCTCCATATGAATGCTCTCGATGGCGCGGCCAAGCAGGCCCGCAATCGAAAGCACCTTGATCTTTTCCAGCCGCTTCGCATCGTCGCGTAGCGGGATGGTATTCGCCACCACTAACTCCATCAGCGGCGAGTTGGCGATGTTGTCGATCGCAGGCCCCGAGAGCACGGCGTGGGAGGCGCACGCATACACCTTCGTGGCTCCCTCGGCCAGCAGCGCGTCAACCGTCTTGATCAGCGTGCCGGCCGTATCGACGATGTCATCCAGGATCAGGCAGGTTCGCCCGCGCACATCGCCAATAACGTTCATCACCTCCGTGACGTTGATGTCGGTCCGCCGCTTATCGACGATAGCTAACGGAACGTCCAGCTTCTTCGCGAAGAATCTCGCTCTCTCCACGCCGCCCGCGTCGGGACTCACGACGGTCAGGTCCGGCAGGTTGAGATCCCGGAAGTAACCCACCAGCACCGGACTGGCAAACAGATGGTCGACCGGAATATTGAAAAAGCCTTGTATCTGCGCTGCATGCAGATCGACCAGCAGGGCGCGATTGGCGCCGGCCGTCGTCAACAAATCAGCCACCAGCTTGGAACTGATCGCCACGCGCGGCCGATCCTTGCGATCCTGCCGGGCGTAACCGTAATACGGAATCACGACCGTGATGCGCGACGCCGACGCTCGCTTCAGCGCGTCGATCATAATCAGCAACTCCATCAGGTGTTGATCCACCGGCCTGCACGTCGGCTGGATGACAAAGACATCAGCGCCGCGAACGTTCTCCAGCAGCTGAAAATAAATCTCGCCGTCTGCGAATCTCTGCATCTTGGTTTGCCCAAGAGGCACGCCGACGAACTGGCAAACCTCCTCCGCGAGCGGCTTATTTGCCTCGCCGCAGAAGATCTTGAAGCGTTTCGCCTCGCTCAGCCGGCCGGCGCGTTTGCGTTCCGGCGCGGCCTTCGCGGGGGGTGTGGCTGGTGTTGCAGGTGCTGCCGGCGCGAACAGCGAGGTCTGGTTCTCCTCGATCATCTGTTGATCGCGCGCTAAATCAGGGGGAAGAACCGCAGTCGTGTCTTGTTGATTCACGTTTGAAACTCCTCAGGCTGGTTGACCTTGGTGGTTCCTGCTGCTTGCGTCTTGCTCGGCCTTGTTTAAGCCGGTACTTCTGTTACGAAATAAGACTTTCGATTCTTCCGTATTACTTGTACTGCGCGTCGTTTGCGTGTAGTGCAAATTCATTTACTTCCGCGGCATCCGTTCTGGGCCGCGTTGAAATAACCCTGGTTTACTGCTCCGGGCGGCGATTCGATCTGGAATGGAACCCCAGGTCGAACCCAGATCGACTTACTGGCTGGGCGACTAGGATTCGAACCTAGACTAGATGCTCCAAAGGCACCTGACCTACCATTAGTCGATCGCCCAGTAATCGCCGGCTTGCTCCTACTCATCCGAGTAAGTCGAGCCGGAAAAATCACTCTGCGAACATCTCGCTCCAGTAGCGTTGGCGTGGCATGGTCGTAGTGACGATTGCCTGGACGCCGTGCTGCCGGAGCCGTTGTCGAGCGGCCTCTGCGTCTGCCACGGTCCGGTAAAGACCAAACAGTGCGGAGCCCGAGCCTGAGAGCGCTGCGTAAATCGCAGAGTCCCCGTTGCCGGATGCCGAAGTTCCCATCAGTTGTCGCTTGATCTCACGCAGAAGGGGATACTGAGGAAAGACGACCGTCTCAAAGTCGTTTTCGATCCCGGTGCGGACAAGCGCGAGAAGGGAATTCTCGGCAAGATCATTCTCGATACCGCTCGCGTCCTCGACTTCAGGACCGGTGTGACATTGTTCACGAGAGAGCCCGTGCAGTTTCTCAGGGCTGTCCTGCGCTTGCTTCTGTGCAGGACTCGGATCGGGAAGGATACCGGAGGCGCCGGACTTGCCGTTAGCATCATCCCTGTTTGGCGTAACCCCAGAGAAGACAGACGAATAAGTGCGGCTCAACTGTTCTATCGTATCGCGAATCGGGGGATGTTGCAAGTGGTCAGTCGGATGGTGCGAATCGGGCTGCCCGGCACCCGCGCCCAGCCGCGCGTCCCACTCCCGGAACGCCGCCGGGGTCGAGACCCCGATGCCCGGCAGCGCGATCACGCACGGAATTTCTTTTTGACCGTCCAGTGTCACATCCCGACCCGCCGTCACCACTTGCCCGCGATCGCTCCCCAGCACCGACCCCCCAATCAAAAACAGCGGCACGTCCGAGCCTGCCTGGCCCGCGATCTCCAGACGGATCGGGTCGTCCATCTTCAGCCCCAACTCCCGCTCCAATCCGATCAGCGCAGCCGCCGCATTCGCTGATCCAGCCCCCATCCCGCCCTGAATAGGCAGGTTCTTCTGAATATGTAGCGCCACCTCCACGCAGCGGCCCAGCCTGTTCAGCACAGCCTCCACCATCTTCCAAGCTGTATTGCGGCTGTCGTTCGGTACATGTGGGTTGTTTGACGTGATACGAATCAGGGTTTTCGCCGCCGGTCGCGCAGACACCGTCACATGATCGTGCAATGCAAGCGTCTGGTACAAAGTCGAGAGCGTGTGAAACCCGTCCATCCGCCGCGGCCCGATCGCCAGCCCCAGATTGACCTTCGAGTACGAACGGATTCGAGTCGCCATCGCTTCATCTTATCGTCCAAGTCTGGGGAGGTACCCTACTCGTACTTCAGCGTCTCCACCGGATTCAGCCGAGCCGCGCGGTTCGCAGGCAGCGTCCCGAAGATCACGCCTACGGCAACCGAAGTCAGCAGCGCAGCAATCGCGGAAGAGTATCGCCAAGGAATCTTGTACGGCGTCAAGAACGACACCAGAATCGGAACCGATAGTCCCAGCAGCGTCCCCACCAGCCCGCCCGAAAGCGATAAAAACACCGACTCCGTCAAGAATTGCAGCCGGATCTCCTTCTGCGTCGCTCCCAGCGCCTTACGGATGCCGATCTCCCGCGTTCGCGCCTGCACATTCGCCAACATCGAGTTCATGATGCCCACCCCGGACACCGTAAGCGTCACCAGCGCCGCCAGGCTCAACACCAGCGTCAGCATATCCGCGATGCGCGCCATCAAACTCAAAATATCCGACATGATAAACGCGTTATAAACCGAACTCGCCCGGTGCCGTGAGCGGATGATCGCCAGAATCTGTTTCGACGCCGGCACCACATCCTCCGAGTCCTTCATCGTGAAGAAGATCTCCTTGACCTTGTCCGTCCCGGTAAAGTACCGCGCTACGGGATAGGGCAGCAGTACCGTCTGATTGCTGATCTCCGACAACCCCTGCGTGTTGAAGCTCTCCTCAAATACTCCAATGATCGTGAACGGAATGCTGCGAATGGAAATCGTATGGCCGATCGCCCGTTCAGGGTCGCCAAACAGATCGATCGCCAGCGGCTTCACCAGCACCACCACCTTCGCGTGCGACGCCGCATCCTGGTCGTCGAAGAACCGCCCAGCCACCGTGCGCAGATTCCGCACCTCCTTATACTGCGGCGAAACCCCCAGCAGCATTGTGTCCTTCGTCAGCCCGCCGCCCATCCCGATGCTGGCGTGGTCCTCCAGCATCGGCGACGATGCTACGATGTTCGGCACCTGCTGCAGCACCACCGCCAGATCGTCCTTCGTCATATTGTCGGGCGTGCTCGTATTGTCCGGGCCCACGATGTTGCCGCCGCCAAACTGCATCTCGATCTTATTCGGCCCAATGCTCGAAAGCTGCTCCAGCGCATACTGCTTCCCGGTCAGGCCCAGCGTAGCCACCAGCACGATCGAAGCCGACCCGATCACCATGCCCAGCATCGTCAGCAGAAACCGAACCTTCGACGCCTTAAAGCTATCCACCGCCAGGGCCAGGGTCTCGCGGAATGAAATCGTCGAAGTCGCACTCGCCAGCGTCGCGTCGAAGCTCAACGATGTTCCACGGAACGCAGGAGTGCTCGCCGGGTTGGGGGGAATCGCGGTTGCCATGGCCTCACATCCTTAGACTCACGCCAGTATCGCAGCGATGCGCCGTTTGCGAAATATCCCGGCTCCCAGAATTCACGCCGGGTTGGTTTTGGCGGAAAACAGCGATAGACTTTCCACAGGAAGAGTGGCCGAGTGGTTGATGGCTCCAGTCTTGAAAACTGGCGTACCTGAAAGGGTATCGGGGGTTCGAATCCCTCCTCTTCCGCCACTTAGCCTAATCACGAATCACGGAATTTATGTAGTATCGGCGTGTTACGCGACGAGGGTACATCGAAATTCCCCAGTGTGCCGTCTGGGGAATGAAGCGCAAAGAATCGTTGTCGACTGCCTCGTTGACAGCTCCGGATCACTCTCATTCACAGCGATGACAAGCATCCGGTGCGCCGTGTCAATTTTGCCAGACCGACACCTGCGTCGTTAGAGTGTGTTGACGGAGAAAACCACCAAATGCATCCAAGCAAACGATTGTTTAGACGATCTCCGTACGCTCTCTTCCTCTTCGCTGCCTTCTTCTGCATGGCGGGAGCCGCAATGCGGGGCACTGCCCAACAGACGCGTTCCCGGTCCGAGGCAGAGGTCAACAGCTTCGTCGATGCCCTGATTGCACGCATGACGCTCTCTGAAAAAATCGGCCAAATGGAACAAACAGCTGGGCAGGCAGCTTACACCGACCCCGCGAAAGCGGAGGAACTAACCCGCAACGGTTTGACGGGAAGCTTCCTGTTCTTTACTGATCCGGTTCGCATCAACCAGCTGCAGCAAATTGCGGTCCAGCAGTCCCGACTGCACATCCCACTACTCTTCGGGTATGACGTCATTCATGGTTTCAGTACCATTGCGCCTATTCCTCTCGCGATGGCATCCTCCTGGGATCCGGAGCTGATTACGCGTACCCAAAGCATGGCGGCGGAGGAAGCGCGCGCCGCTGGCGTGCATTGGGCCTTTGCGCCGATGGTGGACATCGCGCGAGACGCTCGCTGGGGACGCATCATGGAGGGTGCCGGCGAAGACCCGTACCTGAGTTCGACCGTCGCCGCGGCCCAGGTACACGGTTTTCAAGGTGACTTCATTGGCAGCCCCGACCATATCCTCTCGTCAGTCAAGCACTTCGCAGGCTATGGCGCGGCCGCCGGCGGTCGCGACTACGACAGCGCAGATATCTCGGATGAACTCCTGCACAACGTATACCTCCCTTCCTACAAAGCCGGCGTGGATGCGGGCACGGCAACCATCATGTCTGCCTACATGGACCTGAACAGCGTTCCTGCCTCGGGCAACACCTGGCTGCTGCAAGACGTGCTGCGCAAGGATTGGGGCTTCAAAGGATTCGTGGTCAGCGACTGGGAGAGCGTCGCTAACCTGCAAACTCATGGTTTCGCGGCCAGCCCCATGGATGCCGCGGTGCGTGCCGCCAATGCCGGCGTGAACATGGAGATGACCAGCGCGGTGTATCGGGAGCATCTGCCTGAAGCGGTAGAACGAGGGATGGTCAGCGAAGGCACGATCGACAACCTCATCCGCCCCATCCTCGCGATGAAGTACCGCCTCGGCCTCTTCGATCACCCCCTGGTCGACATGGAACGCTTCCGCCAGATCACCGGCTCGCCGGAGCAGCGCTCTGCGGTGCGTGAAGCTGCCGAGCAGACCGCTGTCCTGCTGCGCAATCAGCAGCATCTGCTGCCTCTTAGTAAGGAACTCCGCTCCGTAGCAGTCATCGGCGCGCTGGCGGACAGCAAGCTCGATACGCTCGGCTCCTGGGCCATTCACGCAGATCGCGAGCATGTCATCACCGTGGCTCAAGGAATTCGGGAGCGCCTCCCACACGCTTCTGTAATGGTAGTAAAAGGTGTTGAGATCGAGCGCGGCAGCCCCACCATCTTTGATGAGCAGGTACCTCCGGACAAGCTTTCTCTCAAGACTCCGGAGGCTCGCGCGCAGGAGTTCCAGCGAGCTCTGGACGCTGCTCGCAATGCCGATGTTTCGGTGCTTGTACTCGGCGAGGCGCAGACCATGAGCGGTGAACGCGCTTCACGCGCAAGCCTGTCCCTGCCGGGTGACCAGCAACGCCTGCTGGAGGCCGTGGCCGGGCTGAACAAGCCCCTGGTCCTTATTCTCATGACGGGGAGGCCGCTCGATATTACCTGGGCTTCGACCCACGTTCCCGCGATTCTCAACGTCTGGTACCCGGGCTCAGAAGGCGGCCACGCGATCGCTGATCTGCTCTTCGGGGACGCGAACCCCAGCGGCCATCTCCCCGTCACCTGGCCCCGTTCCGCTGGCCAGGAGCCGCTCTTTTACAATACGAACCTCACCCAGATCCCTCGCGATACGGCCGGACGTTATTGGGATCTCTCGAGCGCTCCTCTCTATCCGTTCGGTTACGGCCTCAGTTATTCGACATTCGATCTGACTGCTCTGCAGGTATCTTCATCAACCATTGAGAGCCAGGGGACTCTGCGGGTCAGCGTGACCCTGAAGAACACCTCCCCTGTCCCCGGCGCGGAGGTCGTCCAGCTTTACACCCACCAGCGATCGGGCAGCGCCTCGCGGCCGGTACGCGAGCTTAAGGCCTACCGGAAGGTCGTCGTGCCGGCCAACGGAACCCAGGCTGTGCAACTCACGTTGAAAGCCGATGACCTCTCCTACTGGAGTCCGGCGCTTCACCGTCGCGTGCTCGAGCCGGGGGACTTCGATATATGGGTCGGAACGGACTCCACCGCGGCCCTGCATGCCGTATTCACAGTCAAGGCGCCGTAAGCTTCGGTCTTCGGCGAGGATCGTTCGCCGGTGCGCGAATCTTCGCGACAAACCGGGACGTCGACTCCCTTACGATGAGCTCGGGTTCAATCTTCACCAGGCTCTCTGTGTGTTCCCCGCGCAGCTTCTTCAACAGCAGAGTCGCGGCGGTTGCGCCCATCTGGGCCAGCGGCTGGCGGATAGTCGTCAAGCTTGGCACATAGAACGATGCGCTTTGTATATCGTCGAAACCCACTACGGATACATGCTGCGGCACGGTGAGCCCCGCGTCATGCAATGCACGCACACATCCGATCGCAGACACATCGTTGAAGCAGAGGACGGCAGAGAATTCGCGCTGCCGCATCAGCATCTGTGCCATCGCGGGATAGCCGAGTTCCGGCGTGTTCACGTCCTTTTCCAAACGAATGATGTGCGTCTCCGGCACCTCCAGGCCCAGCACATGCGCAACGCGAAGAATCGCACGCCAGCGGCTGTTAGAGTCGGAGCTGAAGGATGCGCCGCGCATGTACACAATGCGTCGATGGCCATTGCGGACCAGGTGCCCGAGTGCCAGTTCCGCGGCGCGGTCGTGATCCAGCAGGATACTCGTGCTGCCCGGCAGCGACTTATGGCTGGCGACCGTCACCGTGGGAACGTCCAGAACACTTTCCAGGTGCGTGTCGATCGTCAATATGCCTTCGACCCCCCGCTGACGAAGCAGGCGCGGATACTCCTCCACGAGGTCTTTCCTGTGCCGATGGTGGGCCGTAAAAAAAAAGTACCCCTCGCGCATGAACACATCGGCAGCCCCCGCAAGTACCTGTGAGTGGTAACCCTCGCCCAACTCAGGCAGCAGGATGCCGATCGTCTGCGAGCGCTTGCCTTGCAGCAGCCGCGCCACCAGGCTCGGCTCATACTTGAATTGCCGCGCTGCCGCCCGCACGCGCTCGCGGGTCACCTCCGG
The DNA here is from genome assembly GCA_964246125.1 of uncultured Acidobacteriaceae bacterium. Taxonomy (GTDB): domain Bacteria; phylum Acidobacteriota; class Terriglobia; order Terriglobales; family Acidobacteriaceae; genus Edaphobacter. Next base: position 5,282 of record CAXTPN010000034.1, on the reverse strand, counting down.
GATAGAGCGGTTGGGTGCGTTGTTCAGCACGAAAGAAACCGTGGCCGGACTCAGATTCAAATGCTCGGCAAGCATCTTGAGGCTGACGGGCCGGCGTTGCTTAGGCTCGGACTTGGACATGACGAGATCGAAGCCAGTATAGGGCTCAGACGGTTCTCCCTTCCCGTCCGGGCGCTCTTCACCAGACAAATGTGGCGACGGTGCCCGCCTCCATTGAGGTGGAAAATCTGGCTCCATCTCTGACCACATCGAACTCTTTTTTCGCGCTTCCGTTGTTCGTCACCAACAGCACATACCTGCCCTTAGGCGTTTGCCACGCCACGTTGCCCAGTTCGCGATCCACCTCACTCGAATCGATCCTGATTGACCCCGGAGGAACAAACTTTGACGCATGGGCAACCGCATACATTGCGATATTTAGTGTCACGTCATCACCCTCGATCGTGATCGCGCCCTGGCACACCGGGCACCCGCCGTCACTTGTGTGCGGTCCGAACTTCGCATCCGCCGCTAGATTCCAAAGCACGACGGTTCTGCTCCAGTTGCGCATGGCCCCGATGACGATTCGCGCCACCGGTCTCGCTACCGGTTCAGACACCCCACCGGCTTGATGCTCCACCACCATCTGCTCGGTGAAGTAGACGTTCTTCCCTGGGAAGGCCTCATGCACCGCGCTCATGGCGGATACGTCGCCCTCGTAAAGGTGAAAGCCTGAACCATCAGCGAAACTCGCCGCTGCCGGGTCACGCAGGATGGCCAGCGGGTAGTCCGGGCGGTCGCAGTTGTGGTCGTACAGCACCACCCGCGTCTTCAGCCCTGCGTTCCGTAGCGCGGGTCCGAATGCGTCCCGCAGAAACCTGCCCTCCTGCTCCGCGTCCAGCACCATGCTCGGCGTATTCTTCGGGTTCAACGGCTCATTCTGCATCGTCACCGCGGCGATCGGCACCCCGCGGGTATGCATCTCCTGCAGATACCGCACCAGGTAAGCAGCATAGACAGCGTAGTATTCCGGTCGCAGGGTGCCGCCCTTCGCCGCTTGCTGGGTCTTCATCCACGATGGGGCCGTCCACGGGGAAGCGATAATCTGCAGCCCGGGAGAGATCGCCAGAATCTCCCGCAGCACCGGAATCACGTCGACTTCATCTTCGCGAAGACTGAAGCGAGCCAGCGCCGTATCCGTCTCGCCCACCGGCAAATCGTCATAGGTGAATACATGGTCGTTCATGTCGGACGCTCCGATACTCACGCGCAGGTAGCTGACGCCGAAGTCCTCAGTACCCCTCCCGAAGATCTGCTGCAGCAGCGCGCGCCGTTTTGCCGGAGTCATGCGGTGCAGCAGTTGCGCACTTCCGCCGGTGAGGGCAAATCCGAAGCCGTCCACAGACTGGTACCTCTTCGCCGGCTGGATCACAATGCTCTCCGCCCTCGGCCCCGTCTGTTCGCTGCTCGGGACGAGCCTCTCGTGTGTCAGCAGTTGAGAGCGATCGGCGTTGGTCCGCCACACCTGCACCGCCTTCACTCCTTGCGCGCGACCTTCGCTGCAGCCTAACAGGGTGCATGCGGACAGCAATATGGTGACGATTCTTTGCAAGTTCGATCCTCGGAAATGCGATCCCTGGAAATCAACTCAGCCGTCCAGGTTCCCAGCAAGCGGAGCGCTCGGGCAGCCGTGTCTGTTCGATGAACGACATAACAAACTTCCGCCCGCAACCCTCCCGCCTGCTCTCCCAATATAAGCAGCGGAAAGCAAAATAAACCTTTGTCAGACGGTGATCACGCATTCTTCTGTCAAGCGGCTCCCAGCTTATCGCTTGACAGATGCACTTGCAATCAGCTTGAATGATGCCCGGGATAATCATGAGACAAACGTTTGTTCATTTATCGCTGTAGGAGCTTCCCGCTTGCCCCGGAAAGCTCATTTTAGGAGGAGTCCAGATGAAGAATTCATTTAAGCAACTTGCGCTCGCAGCCATGCTCTGTATACCGGTAGCGGCCCTGCACGCCCAGGCCATCAACTCAGGCGATATCCGTGGCACCGCCACCGACCCCAGCGGCGCCCTCGTCCCAGGAGTCAACGTCGTCGTCACCAACAGCAACACCGGCGTCGTCAAGAATCTCGTCACCAACAGCGACGGCCTCTACGACACCTCCTCCATCGTCCCCGGCACCTACAGCCTCAAGTTCGAGAAGGACGGCTTCCAAACCTTCGAGCGCACCGGCCTCACCATCAACGTAGGCTTCTCCACCGTCAACGCCATCATGAGGGTCGGTGCGGTCACCACGGAGGTCGTCGTCAACACCGACATCCCGCTGCTCACAACCGAAAGCGGCGAGCAGTCCACCACCTTCGAAGCCAAGTCCATGCAGGAACTCCCCAACGTCGGTGGAGGCACCGGCCCCGACTGGCAGAACTTCGTCATTCTCCTCCCCGGCAGCGCCGGCACCCCCCAACAGTCCAACAGCGGCTCCAATCCCGGCCAGGTCGCCGCGATCAACGGCAACCTTCCCTACAACAACGTCCTAGCTGACGGCGCCTCCACCACCCTCTCCCATTCCCAGAACTCCGACGTGAACACCTTTGAAACCGTCGCCGAGCTCCAGGTCAATACCTCCGCCTTCTCCGCCCAATATGGCATTGGAGGCGTCGTCTTCAACCAGATCAGCAAGGGCGGCACCAACCAGTTCCACGGCTCCGCCTACGAGTACTTCCAGAACAACGCCCTCAACGCCGCACCATTTGACTTCACATCCATCCCGTTCAAAGTCCCGTTTCTCCGCTATAACGACTTCGGCGGCTCAATCGGAGGTCCCGTCTTCGTCCCGCACTTATTCAACGGTCACGATAAGGCTTTCTTCTACTTCAACTACGATCAGATTGTGAGCCACGGTTCCGCCTCGAACTCCACGCAGACCGTTCCCACCACGGCGGTCCTGGGGGGCGATTTCACCGGCCAGCACCTAATCTACGACCCCACCACACAGGTCATCGCGCACGACTCCGCCGGGAACCCTTACCCCATCCGCAAGACTTTTTTAAGTGAGTACGGCACGAACGCTGTCCCCGCTGCTCTCTTCGACAAGGTCTCGGCAAACTTCGCAAAGCTCTATCCCACACCTGCCAACCACATCGCAGGCAGCCAGTTTGTTGCCGGCAATCTTAACGGAGCTGGCCTGCTACAGAACAACTACTACGCCAGCTTGCCTCAGTCCACGCCGTATCGTCGCTACTTTGGGCGCTTCGATTACAACGTCAACGCCAACAACCGTATCTCGATGACTGATCAGCAGCGCGATACTCCGGTCGTCTATCCCAACGCCGTCACCCCCTGCCCAATCGGCTGCCAGAGTGGGGACGTAGACAGTAACAACGCCCAAATCACCCTGGTCACCAATCTTTCCACCAACACCATCAACGAAGCACGCTTCGGCTACACCTATCAGGGCAACTTCTTCGCCGACCAGACCCTCGGCAAAGGTTACCCCGCACAGCTTGGCTTCCAGTTTGCCAAGGCCGATAGCCTACCCGCCGTGCAGTTCAATGGCACCTATCCCTATGCGTGGATTCAGCCCAGCTCCAACGCTGTCTACAAGGAACACGTATTCGATCCATCTGACGTCGTCACCATGATCCGCGGCAAGCATATCCTGCATTTCGGCGGCGAGTTCCTGATGTATCAGGATAACTCCACCGCTTGGGGCAACACCAACGGCGGTACCCTTCAGTTCAACGGCACCTACACCCGCAACTGGACAGTGAACCCGGCAACCGGAATCGCCAGTTCCGACAGCGCAACAGGACTTGATTTCGCGGACTTCCTCCTCGGCTACGCCGACAACTGGTACGCTGGGGTCTCGCCGGAGTATGGTGCCCGACTCAAAAGCCCTCAGGTCTTCGTGCAGGATGACTACAAGGTTCGTCCCAACCTGACCGTGAACGTCGGCCTACGCTACCAGATTCGTCACGGCTGGAACGAAGTCCACGGCAACATCGCCACCTTCGATCCTACGGTCACCAATCCCGCAGATGGCTCGCTCGGTGCGGAGTGGTACGGTACCACCAAGGCTAACGGGCGCACGTCGCTGCAGGCGGACGAGTACAAAACCTTCCTGCCCCGCGTCGGCTTCTCCTGGCTTCCTCACCCCACCACTACCCTGCGCGGCGGCTTTGGCATGTACGCCTATAACCTTTCACTCGATACCTACGGCGGCGGAATGGGCGGCGCGATCAGCGCTTCCGGTGGGTACGGTGATCAGACCAGCGGCATCACACCCGTCACACTCTTCGGAGGGAACGGAACCAACCTCCAGACGGGCCAACCGCTGCCATACAGCGCTGCATCTACAAGCCCCACACGATTCAACGGACAGGGCGCAGGTTATAACGAATACCACACCCCCACCCCGCGGATTTACCAGTACAACTTGGCCATGCAGAACGCGATCGGCTCCAACATGGTCTTTGAGCTTGCCTACGTCGGGAGTCATGGTCAGAACCTGAACTATCCTACCCAGCTCAACGCCATCCCACCTAATCATCTTAGCTCTAACGATACCCAGTACCGGCCGTATCAGAACTACTTGGCGGGCGGCATCGGTGGCAGCAGCAATAACGGCATCTCCAACTACAATTCGCTACAGGCATCAGTTCGCCGTCGCCTCAGTCACGGCCTCAGCTTCGACGCTAACTATACTTGGGCGCATTTCATGGATTCCATCGACTCATCGGGCTGGGGCAACAGGGCCGGAAACGCCAACTACCAGTATTCCAACAATCCAGCAGCTAACTACTCCAACTCCAACTTCGACGTTCACAACGCCTTCAAGAACCGTCTGGTCTATCAGCTTCCCTTTGGAAAAGGCCGCCAGTTCATGAACAAAAGCTGGATCTTGGACGAGGTTCTCGGCGGTTGGCAGGCCTCCACCACCAACATCTTCCAAAGCGGCAACCCCTTCAGCGTCTTCTCCAGTGGTGACACGTTTCAGCACGACGGCGGCAGCAGTCAGTTCCCCAACTACACCGGTGCGCCGCTCTACGTAGCTGGAAAGAACCACACCGTCTGGCTCAATCCCGCCGCTTTCAGCCTCGTGGCGAACGGGCAGTTCGGAAACGTTCGCCGCAACTCGCTCTACGGGCCCGGCGTCGAACTCGTCAACCTGTCTATTGGTAAAACCTTCGACATTCATGAGTCCGTGCAACTGCAGGTTCGGGCCGATGCCGTCAACGCTTTCAACCACGCTAACTTCGGCCTTCCCGGTGGAGGAACCTACGGTCTCACCACATT
>CAXTPN010000033.1:1397-16741 GCA_964246125.1 uncultured Acidobacteriaceae bacterium | reverse complement strand
GGTACGTGAGCTGGGTTCAGAACGTCGCGAGACAGTTCGGTCTCTATCTGCTGTGGGCGTAGGAGATTTGAAGAGGGCTGTCCTTAGTACGAGAGGACCGGGATGGACGAACCTCTTGTGTTCCAGTTGTCATGCCAATGGCACGGCTGGGTAGCGAAGTTCGGTTGTGATAACCGCTGAATGCATATAAGCGGGAAGCACGCTCTAAGATGAGATCTCCCAACCCAAAAGGGAAATGAAGGGCCCAGGAAGACCACCTGGTTGATAGGCTGGAGGTTGAAGCGCAGTAATGCGTGTAGCTTACCAGTACTAATCGCCCGTTCGGCTTGTCCATAGAATTTACTCTGCGCAGTGACATCAACATCCACTGTTCCGAATACATTCAACACAAGCTTTGTAGTTATATCTTTTGGAAATACGCGCAATAAAAGCAACAAACGTCTAAGCCCAATCTATTCAGTTGTGAACGATCGTGAAAGCGAGCACGTTCGACAATTTGCCGGTGAGTTTACCGCGAGGGTCACACCCGTTCCCATCCCGAACACGGAAGTTAAGCCTCGTTGGGCCGATGGTACTGCACGCGTAAGTGTGTGGGAGATTAGGTGATCGCCGGCATAAATCAAGAGCCCACCCCTAAGGGTGGGCTCTTTTGTATTTGTTTGGCAAGATCAGCGTTCAGCGGCTCCGCGCATAAAGCCATGCCCACCAGATAATTGGCAACTGTAATGGCAGCCGCGCCCAAAGCGCCCACACCGGAATTTGGGGCCAATGCGAATGATCCAGAGCCATATAGACATTAGCCGGCAGAACCGCGATGAGCAGCGCGATGAGTCCCCAGGCGGCTAATGTACGCGTTGGCGACAACAGAAGACCAATTCCGCCAAGTATCTCGCAGATCCCGCTGAACTCGACGAGGAACTCCGGTGCGGGCAGGTATGGCGGCATGATCTTCAGATAGTAGGGCGTCAGGACGAAGTGCATTGAACCGGCGACAATGAAGAGCACGGCGAGCAACCATCGTCCGCTGATCATGCTCACTCCGAGTAAAAAAGGGCGGCGGGACATAGTCCCAGCCGCCCAACAGTCGCTGCGTTCTTGATTACTTTGACGCGGTCGCGTCCCGATGGTCGCGAACATAATCATGTGAAGTCATGATGTGGGCGTTCTGTTCGCTGAGAAGCTGGCGCAATGGCAGCGGCAGGTCCTGATCCAGTGCGTCTTTGTAAACCTTTTTCGCCTGGTCTTCCCCCTGCTCTGCGGTGGCCAATAGTTCATGGTCACTGACGTTCATAACCTTGGCTTTCAGGTCGCCCCACGCCCGGTGGATCGCGCCGCTGGTAGTCCCTTCTTCATGCACGTCGTGTACGCCATGCCGGTGCAGCTCGTTTTCAAGTTCAGCCCGAAAGCTGGCGCGCTTGAGAGACTCCGCCAAAAAGTAACGCTTGAGGGTCTCGTCTTTCAAGTGCTCACCGATGTCCGCAAAGCCCTTCTGGCCGTCCTGCAGGATGTTGATGACGCCCTTGATTACTTTTTCCACTTCGCTGTTCTTGTTTGAATCGATCGACATGGGGATCCTTATCTTTCAGTGATGTTCGCGTCCAAAGTGCGTGAGATAACCTGTTGCGTTCGGAGCAGGGTCCGCCGACTGCCAGCCATTCTCCTTCGCCGGCGGAAAGCAGGAGAAATCGCTAAAATCCCCCTCCCCTGCCGAACATCTGCGACTCTGCCCCGCTGACGCCGAGCAGCTTGTCTGTAAACCATAGATGCCCACTCCGACACAATGGTTTGCAGTCTGGTTCCCGCCTTGTTGCTTCGCTCTCAATCCGGCGGCGGTCTGATGTAATGAGATTTGCCGGAAATAACCGCGTATCCGATCCGGCGCACAGGTCGTCCACTCGGCTGACCCCTGGGTTGACAGGCATTTCGATTTGACACGCTTGAGAAGGACGCTATGAAGCCACTTCGCCTGACCGCGACGCCGACCCGCAATCGCCGCCTGAACGATATTCTCGGGCTCATCGTGCTGGTCGCGGCCGGCCTGCTGCTGCTCGCGTTGGCCAGCTACACGCCGTCCGATCCTTCGTTCGACACGGTTGGCGGAGGCGCCGGCGCGCACCCCGCCCACAATTGGGCAGGCATCGTCGGCGCTTATTTTGCAGATGCGATGTTGCAGGTTCTGGGAGTCGCCTCATTCTTTCTGCCGCTGCTGCTGGTGCGGCTGGGCGTCTGCTGGATGCTCTCGCGGCCCGCGGGCTCGCCGATGGCCAGGATACTGGGAATGGTTTTCTGGATTATCTTTGCGCCGGCTGCGATCGCGCTTTTGCCGGGGCACTTGCTGTGGCGCAACGCGCTGCCTGTCTGCGGCGTCAGCGGACGGCTGGTTGCCGATCAGCTGATTCACTATCTGAACCTGCCTGGCGCGACGATTGTGGTAGCGCTGATGGTGGCGCTGTCGCTCTACCTTGCCACGACCTTTGCGTTCAACACGGCGCGCGAGTGGCTGACGATGCACTTCGGATTTATCGGCGCGATGCGGGAACGATGGAAGCAGTTCCGGTCGAGGCGGCGCGGAGACTCCACGGCCTGCGAAACGCTCGACGGCCAAGCCGAGGTCTACAGCTCCCGGCGCGCACAGATGGAAGCGGAGGCTCGGAAGGAACGGGAAGACCTGCAGAAGGCTGCGGCGCGCAGCGAGCGCGGGAACACATTGCTGGGCGGCCTGTTCGCGTGGTGGAGCCGAAGGCGTGGGCGCGAAATTGTGTCGATCATGCCTGAGCGGGACACCGCCCATGCGCCTGCGTCGGTGTGGCAGGCAATGCCCCGAACGAATGTGGATGCGGCTCCGGTGACGGCGCTCTCGACGGCTACGGCCGCCGCCGCCCCGTTTGCTCAGGCGCTGGCCGCTGCGGCGGCTCCATTGCCGTTGCAGCCGGACGAGCTTGACCTGGTGCCGTACCATAGCGCCGCGCCCGTGCAGGGGAGCCTGATCGCGGGGGATGACGAGCCATTTTCATTTGTGAGTACCAGGAAAGCAACGGAGCCTGCGCGCCGGCCCGAAGCAGCTTCGCGCGTGCCTGAACCCGCCCTGTCGCCGGCTGCGAGCGGTGTGCCGGGAGCGCCTACATTTGGGCGGCGCGCGGATTCTGACCAGAAGGCCGTAGCCATCACGGCGCGTTCGGTTCGCGGGTACAAGCTGCCGTCCTCCTCGCTGCTCTATCGGTCTGACGAGCAGTCGGTCGTGCGCGAGGAGGCGCTGCGCGACGAGGCGCAGGTGCTCGAAAGGAAATGCGCGGAGTTCGGCGTCGATGGCCGCGTGACCCAGATCAACCCCGGGCCGGTGGTGACGACGTTCGAGTTCAAGCCCGAAGCCGGGGTCAAGGTCGCGCGGATCACCGGGCTGGCTGACGACCTCTGCCTCGCGATGGCTGCGGAATCGATATTGATCGAGCGCATGGCGGGTAAATCGACAGTAGGAATACAGGTGCCGAATCACGAAAGGGAGACCATCTGGCTGCGCGACGTGGTCGAGTGCGAGAGCTTCGCGCAGAGCAAGAGCAAGCTGGCGATCGCGCTCGGCAAGGACATCAATGGACGCATCGTGACAGCCGACCTGGCCGCCATGCCGCATGTACTGATCGCCGGCTCGACCGGCTCGGGCAAGTCGGTGGCGATCAACGCCATGATTATGAGCGTGCTGTTCAAGTCCACGCCGGAGCAGGTTCGCATGATCCTGGTCGACCCCAAGCGCGTCGAGCTTGGCATGTACGAGGGCATCCCGCACCTGTTTACGCCCATCATCACCGAGGCCAAACTCGCCGCGAATGCCCTGCGCAATGCGGTGCGCGAGATGGAGCGCCGGCTCAAGCTGCTGGCCGCCAATCACGTCCGCAATATCGACCAGTTCAACAAGCTCTTCGATCACGGCTCCGAGTACCTCTTCGAAGACGTGAACCAGGAGCCGCTGCCCTACATCATCATCATCATCGACGAGCTTGCCGACCTGATGATGCTCGACCGGTCGAACGTTGAAGAGTCGATTACGCGGCTGGCCCAGATGGCGCGCGCCGTCGGCATCCACCTGATCCTGGCAACGCAGCGGCCCAGCGTGGATGTCATCACCGGGCTGATCAAGGCCAACGTGCCCACGCGCATGAGCTTCCGCCTGGCAACCAAGGTGGACTCGCGCACGATCATCGATTCGAACGGCGCCGAAAGTTTGTTAGGAAGAGGCGACATGCTGTACCTGCCGCCGGGAACCAGTCGCCTGGTGCGCGTTCACGCGCCGTTCGTGACCGAGAAGGAGATCTCCGCGGTGACGGAGTTCTGGCGCGCCCAGGGTGAGGCCGAGTACGCCCACGGCTTCCTCGAAGGACCGAAAGATGAAAAGGAAGATAAAGGAAAGACTGACGCTGACGACCCGGAGGGCGATGAGAACGACGACCTCTACGATGACGCGGTGCGGCTGGTCTTCGAGTTCGGCAAGGCCAGCACCTCGCTGCTGCAGCGGCGGCTCAGGATCGGGTATGGACGCGCCGCGCACCTGATCGACCTGATGTACAACGACGGGTTGGTGGGCCCGGCGGATGGCTCGAAGCCCCGCGAAATCCTCAAGTCGCCGAGCTACTTCAAGGTGGTGGACGCGGCCATGCGGTAGGGCATCGCGGAAAACGATTAACGTTGGCCGGTTCATTTCAAAAAATGCACCCAGTCTCCTGCGCTAACAAGCGATACCTGCGCTAAATTCTTCTGGCCGAGCGAAAGGCAATTGCGCCCAGGATCGCGACCACCCCAAGCAGCGCGATCCAGAGCAGCTCGGGGTGACGCTCGGTCAGCGGGCGAACCTTGATTGGTGGCGGCAGATACAGCGGGTTGGACAGCTCGGAGTGCAGCTCGGCGACACGCGCCGGGGCCGCGGGGCTGAACAGACGCGAATAGTCGTAGACCGGTGATTGCAGCGTGGAGTCGCCATAGTCGAGATCGACCGGGCCGTCCGGTGCGTCGAAGCACAGCTTGCGCTCGCGCATATCGAGCCGCATGGCGCGGATCGCGAGCGGCTGGTCGTCTCCGTTGTCGACCGCAACCTCAATATGGGCGTCGCCCTGTACATTCGAGCCGACGGTGGCGGGGATCGCAAGCGTTTCGAGATGAAGCTGCTGGCCGTGCTGGGTCATCTTCACCCGCGAGATCTGCCCGCTTACCTCTTCGCGCATGGCATTGGCATCGCCGTCCGCTTTGGCTCGCACGCTGACGCTGCGGCTGAAGTTGGCCGGCCCCTCAGATCCCACGACGAAGCTCACGCGCTCGATGGGCACATGCGCTGGAACCGTAAAGATCGCCACGCTCTCGCGCCCCCGCTGCACGATCTCGTTGGTTTCGGCGACGGTCGTGTACACCGTCTCCGCCTCGCGGCTGGGCGGCACCACGGCTCCGCGGATCATCACCGGATCGAGATCGCCCAGCGTGTGGCCGGAATCGAGGAACTCGAGATCGACGTGCAGAAAAGGAAAGTCCGACTCGGAGAGCGGCAGGGTAGTATTGCGGGCCAGATCCTGTGCCGTGAGATCGAACAGCGTGAACGCGCCCAGAGCCGTCCCCGCGCCCTGCTGAGGCAGGCTGTTCAGCCCCGTCACCTTCGCAGAGGCGAGGAAGTTTTGCCCGTTGACGTCGAGATCGACATGGGTGTACGGACGGCGCGGCATCGCCAGATCGAAGACGATGTGGCGCCCCCGCAAACCGCGATTGAGCACCTTCGCGGAGTCTGCGGTGGGGCTGGTCTCGGACATCGTCAGCGCGTAGGGAAGCTCGGTCCTCCCGGAGAACAGCCGCACATCCGCCAGCGCGGGCTCGGCATGCGCGTAGACCGCGCCGTCCAGCGCGGCACAAGCCCGAACTCCCTCGCCCGGTTCGACCGTCACGGCGCGAGCGATGGGAAAGCGATGTGGGTCCGGCGCGACGCGTCCAGCCGCTTGCCACACAGCGCCCAGCAGTACAGCCGCCGCCAGCGCCCTCATACCGGCTCCTCCGGCAGTCGGCCGGGTGACGCCGCCTTCAGCCCCAGCCAGTCCTTCTGGTAGGCGAAGCTGACCGCCATCAGCAGCGCGCCCAGCCCCAGAAAGCTCGCGACCCGGTATCCCTGGCTCAGGCCGCTGACGTCGTAAAGAAAGACCTTGAGGATAGTGAAGATGAGCAGCAGGAGTGCCTGCCAACGCACAAACGCGCTGCGTCGCCAGAATCCCGCCGCCAGCAGCACCGCGCCATAAACCATCAGAAAGGCGGAAACCGCCAGCGACCGCTGAACGTTCGCGTTCGAGGCCGCTTGGATGCCGAACCCCACGCCGCCGCTCTGCCAGAGCGCGCCGATCTCCCGCACCATGACCAGAATGGCGAGCAGGTTGAACGCGACCAGCGTCCCCCCTGCAAAAGTCGCGCAGGCGTCAAGCCTCACCGGATGCATGCGCGCCAGCCAATACGCGCTCCACGAAGCCGCCGCCAAAATCGCGAGTCCGAGCAGCGCAGTGACGAAGTCGGCATTGGCGAAGGCCGGGTGCGGCCGGCCGTACCACCCCGCGGATTTCAGTTGCCGCAGCGTAAGCAGCAGCGCCACTAGGTCGATTGCGATCAGCCCTGCCATCAGCGGCACCCGGTCGACCACGCCCTCCTCGAAGCGCGTTGCCAGCCACGCAGCCCCGGCAAGCGCCCCCACCGCAACCATAGCCGAGCCGAGGTTCGCATTGAAGAACCCGGCCTGTGAAGAACCAGCCGGCCAAAACCAGTCAAACATCAGCGCACCAAGCCCCAGCGCATACCCCGCCGCGGAAAGCAATCGAAGAACCCTGCCTGGAGCTGCTGTCTCCGCGTTCATCCTGGTCGCCGCCCAGTACACCACGAGCCCCTCCACCAGCCACGCGGTCGTCAGGGTATGTCCGCTGGCCTTCAGCGGAATGGCAATGGTCAGGAAAACCACTGCCATGGCCAGATGCATGGCACTCGCGAGCGCGCTTGCCTGCACCCGCGTCAGCCCCAGATACATGGCCGCCAACCCCAGCATCAGCCAGGCCAGCGAGCCGTGCAGGCCCGAATCCTGAAAGACCGAATACAGTGCAAGCCCAAGGAACGCCGCGGTGCCCAGCGGGATCAGCACGGCGCTGACGACTCCGCCCCCCGCGGCGTCCTTCTCCCGGTATACCGTCCACCCCCGCAGCGACACCACCGCGAAGATGATGAAGAAGATGAACACAAAGAGCGTAGTCTCCGCCGATTGCGAGTCCCAGCCGATCGCCGTTCCGCGATGGAAGAAGCGGCTATACCAGCCGATGAAGTACACCACCGTAGCCACATACGCGGGCAGCAGCAGCCGTCTCCATGGCTTCCAGCGGATCAGCAGCGCGCCCGCGGCGTCGATACTGGCGAGGTACAGGAAGAGGAACGTCTCGTGGTTGCCGCCGGTTGAAAGCAGCAGCGGCGTCACGAATCCGCCGGCCAGTGCATAGGCCGCCAGCAGCTCGGCATCCTGCGACCATGCCATGAACGCATTCCACGCCGTCACCAGCACCATGGCCCCGAACGCCACGCCCGGCGGCAGCAGATGATAGATCTGAAACGCAGCCCACAGCGAAAGGTAAAGCACCCCGCTGCCCACCGCCTTCAGCGAGTAGGAGAACGCGCCAAAGCCCTTCCGGCGGAAGCGTTCGGACCACAAGATCAGCCCCGCCCCCGCTGCCAGGCCGATGATGACTCGCCCTACCGGTCCAATCAGCCCATGCTCGAACGCCAGCTTCAAAGCCCAGCTCGCGCCGATGATCAGCGCCGCCATGCCGATGAAGTTGAATATCTGGGAGCCGAGCCGGTCTTCGAGCGACTGCCGCGGCGGAGGCGGAGGGGGAGCGTTCGGGACCGGCGGCGGTTCAATCGCCGCCGCTGGTTGAGCCATCACGGCAGGCGCCACGGCGGGCCGCGCGAATCGTTGAGCCGGTTGAGCCTGTGCAGTGAATGCGGGCGCTTGCTGCGCGGAAAGCGCGCGGCTCAGTTCGGCCACATGGCTCTCGAGCGCGGCGACCCGCAGGTTCAGCGCGGCGACCGCCGCCTGCGAGGCCGAACCGTCGGCCGTTTCGAAAGCCTCATCTGGATTCTGATCCGCGCCCGAACTCATTGCACCTACTTTACAGCGTATCCAGCTTACCGCGTGTGCAGTCCTTTGCCTCTCAAACGCCGTCCAGGCTGATACCTTGTCTGCATGCCCGACTTTCCGCCTCGCGGCTATCGCCTGATGATCGTCGACGACGACACGCTGACGCGCGAGGTGCTGACCTTGCTCGCGGAAGATGCCGGCTTCGACGTACAGGCATGCGAGTCGGGCGTTGCAGCCTTGCAGGCGCTCGGTGTTCCGGGCGCAAAGCCACCCCAGGGCGTTCTGGCCGATCTCCAGATGCCTGAACCCTCCGGCGATACGCTCGCCCGGCTGTTGCGGGCCGCGTGTGGAGAACAAACGACGCTCATCGCCATCAGCGGAACGGCCGTTCCCGCGCAGTCCATCCGCGCCTACGATTCGTTCCTGCTCAAGCCGTTTTCCATTGCGGATTTGTGTGCGGTGCTGGACCGCGCCGCAGCTGTCGTTGCGCGTGAGGCTCCCATCCCTGCCGGCAATGTGGACGCGCTCAACGCAGGGACATATGAGGCGATCTCGCAATCCATGCCGCGCGAGCAGGTGCGCCAACTCTACGCAATGTGCCTCGACGATGCCGAAGCCCGCATCGAAATCATGCGCGAGGCAGCCGCCCGGCTGGATGAGGATGCGTATCGGCGCGCCGCGCACTCCATTAAGGGAGGCTGCGGGATGGTGGGGGCGTCGGAATTAGCCTGCCTCGCCGCGGAGATGGAGAGGCAAGGTATTCCCGAAAATGAAGGCCAATTACCCTTTAGGGAATTCCTCGCCGCATCGGTGCGGCTCAAACGTACTTTGGCAGCTCGCTTCCCATAGGATTGCGCTGTGCCCTTCCTCTCTCATACCACGGAACTCAAACCCGGCATCGGAGCGATGCTGAAACGTCCCTCGGTAACCCCGGCTTCAGCGGTCCGCATCATCGTCGCCGACGATCATCCGGTCGTGCGCTTTGGCGTGAAGAACATGCTGATGAATGAGCCCGGCTTTGAGGTCATCGCGGAAGCCGACGATGGCGACATAGCCATCCAGCAGGCGCTCGAACTGGAGCCGGACATCCTGCTGCTGGATTTGACTATGCCGCGGCTGCCCGGCTTTGAGGCCATGCGGGCCGTGCTGTCCAAGTCGACCCGTGTCAAAATAATCCTGCTCACCAGTACCATCTCAACCCAGCAGATCATCGAAGCTCTGCAGACCGGCGCGCGCGGCATCGTCCTCAAGGATTCGGTCCCCGGCGATCTCTCGCGAGCGATCCAGGCGGTGTTGCAGGGCGATTACTGGATCGGCGGCGCCCGCGTCGCCAACCTGCCGAAGGAGCTGCATGAATTGACCCAGAAGGCTGCCGCAATCTTGGCGCGCAACACCTACGGGCTCACCCGCAGGGAGCTTGAGGTCGTGCAGTGCATCGTCGACGCCTGCAGCAACAAGGACGTCGCGCGCCAGTTCAATATCTCAGAGGAGACGGTGAAGCGGCATCTCTCCAATATCTTTGATAAGACCGGTGTTTCGACGCGGCTGGAACTGGCGCTGTTCGCCATCCACAAGATGTCAAGCCCAGACAAGCCCTAGCGTGCAGTGACTGAGTCGTAACTGTGCGCCGTGCATCCATACAATGAGAGGATGCACAACACTATCTATGACGTGCTCGTCATCGGAGCAGGCCCCACGGGGCTGGCTTGCGCGATCGATGCCCAGCGAGCCGGGTTTTTCGTGGTCATCGTGGACAAGGGCTGCCTCTGCAACTCGCTCTTCCACTATCCCGCGAATATGACTTTTTTCACCACGCCGGAGCTGCTGGAGATCGGCTCCATACCGTTTGCCAGCCCCAACCAGAAGCCCAATCGTAACGAGGCGCTCGAGTACTACCGCAAGGTAGCCGAACACTACAGGCTGAACGTCGTGCAGTACCACACGGTCGATTCGGTCACCGGCTCGGACGGTGAGTTTACCGTACACACTACCGACAGGTTCGACCGCAAGCTGGACCTGCGCGCGCGCAAGCTGATCGTCGCCACCGGCTACTATGACCTCCCCAACTACCTTGCAATCAAGGGTGAAGGGCTCTCGAAAGTCAAGCACTACTACGACGAGGCACATCCGTTCTCAGGGCTGAAGGTGCTGGTCATCGGCGGCAAGAACTCGGCTGCCATCGCCGCGCTCGACCTCTGGCGGCACGGCGCGCAGGTCACCCTGGTTCATCGCGGCGCGGCCATCCACCCGCACGTCAAGTATTGGATTCTGCCGGATATCTCAAACCGCATCAAAAACGGCGAGGTCACCGCCTTCTTCTCGTCCACCCTCCAGGAGATCACCGAAGACTCGGTGACGCTGGCCACCCCGGATGGCCTGGTCACCCTCCCAAATGACTTCGTCTTTGCGCTCACCGGTTACCACCCCGACTTTGAATTTATTCAGCGGCTGGGCGTCTCGCTGGACGCCCTCAACGATCGCTGCCCGATCTGCGATCCCTCAACCCTGGAGTCGAATGTACCTGGCATCTACCTGGCTGGAGTAATCGTCGCCGGGGAGCGCACCAACGAGATCTTCATCGAGAACGGACGATTCCATGGCAAACTGATCGCCGATTCACTCCGCGCGAAGCTCCTGGCACCCGCTCACCGCGAGTAGGGGTCGTGATCACTCCAGAGATCGAAGTCCAGACTTAAGTCCTTTATATCGAGACTTTAGATACTTTTGGGGGGAGGGGGGTCGAGTCTCCAAACTCACTTCGCCGTCGTAAACTCGAAGACAGTCGTCGTGCGGTAGGTCTCGCCCGGTTTCAGAGTGGTGGTTGGGAAGTTGGTGTGGTTGGGCGAGTCTGGGTAGTGCTGCGTCTCCAGGCAAAGTCCCGAGTATTTGTTGTACGGCTCCCCCGAACGCCCCTTGAGGGTGCCGTCCAGGAAATTCCCGGAGTAGAACTGGACCCCAGGCTCCGTGGTGTAGACCTTGAGGACGCGGCCGCTGCCCGGCTCCGTAACCACGGCCGCCGGCTTGACTAGGGAGTGGGGGCTCTTGAGGACAAAATTATGGTCATAGCCGCCTGCGATCTTCAACTGGTCGTTGGCCGCGTTGATCCGCGCGCCGATCGGGGTGGCCTGCTGGAAGTCGAACGGTGTCCCGGCAACCGGAGTCAGAACGCCCGTGGTGATCAGGCCGGAGTCTACGGGTGTAATGCTGCCGGCGTTGATCATTAAAGTATCGCCGAGGATGTCGCCGTGTCCCGCCAGATTGAAGTAGGTGTGGTTGGTCAGGTTGATGACGGTTGGCTTATCGGTGGTCGCGGTATAGGCGATCTGAAGCCTCTCACCTGAGAGGGTGTACCTGACATGAGCGGTCAGCGTGCCGGGAAAGCCCATGTCGCCATCTTTGCTGACCAGGGTCAGCTCTACCCCATTGGGGATCTGCTTGCCGCTCCAGTTCATGCGGTCGAAGCCGGTGGCCCCGCCATGCAGCGTATTGCCGTGGTCATTGGTGGAAATCTGGTAGTCATGGCCGTCGAGGGTGAACTTGCCTTTGCCGATGCGGTTGCCGTAGCGGCCGACAACGGAGCCCATATACGTCTTGGTGTCGGCCAGGTAGCCGGCCAGGTCGCTATAGCCGAGCACCACGTCGGCCTTGTTGCCGGACCTGTCGGGGGCCTGGACGGAGATAATGTGCGCTCCGAAGGTCGTGATGCGAACCGTGAGGGTCGCGTCAGTCAGAGTATAGACATCGGCCTGGGTGCCGTCCGGCAGCGCCCCAAAGGCACCCTTGGTGACCTTGGTCTGGCTTTGGACGGGGTTCGTTGCTGCGAGAGAAGCGGCGAAAAGCAGGGAAAGCGCAATTGACTTCATGATTCCTCGTTGTGTTGAAGCGTGAACCATCCTACTACTTCGCCTGCCCATAGGTCGCGGCTGCGCCGTGTTTGCGATGGTAATGGCGGTCGAGCAGAGCCTGAGACACGGGCGGACACCCCGGCTGCAACAGCGATGTATTCCATGCCATCAGGGCGATGTTCTCGAGCACGATGGCGTTGTGCGCGGCTTCGGCGGGGGTGCGCCCCCAGGCGAAGGGGGCGTGTCCCCGCACCAGGACGGCGGGTACGGCGAGCGGGTCGATGCCGGCGAAGCGGCGGGTGATCTGCTTGCCGGTATTGAGCACGTAGTCGCCGTTGATCTCGTCGTCGGTAAGGTCCTCCGTGACGGGGACGGGGCCGTGAAAGTAGTCGGCGTGGGTGGTGCCGTAGGGGGGGATCTCCTTGCCGGCCTGCGCCCACGAGGTGGCGTATGTGGAGTGGGTGTGGACGACGGCACCGATGGTGGGGAACTCGCGGTAGAGGTGGAGGTGGGTGTCGAGGTCGGAGGAGGGGCGGAGCGAGCCGGGTCGAAGCGTGCCGTCGAGGGAACAGACCACCATGTCTTCGGGGCGGAGCTGCGCGTAGTCGACGCCCGAGGGCTTGATGACGACGGTGCCGGTGGCGCGGTCGATGCCGCTGGCGTTGCCGAAGGTGAACAGGACGAGTCCATGGGCGACGAGGTCGAGATTGGCGGCGAGAACCTCGCGCTGGAGGGCTTCGATGGCGGGAGCTGGCTGGGTTGCGGTGTCCGGCATTCTGACAGCTTCTTCGTTTTGCAGGCGGAGGTCAAACAAGCGTTCGCGAGGCAGGAAAACACAACCCCGCAAGCCCGGCGCGTCTCCTAAGGAAAGCAGTTTGGAGGAACGGAATGGCAGATCAGTTGGCAGTGGTGACGGGAGCGTCGAGCGGCATTGGCTATAACCTGGCGAAGGTCTTCGCCGAGAATGGTTTCGACCTGGTGATTACGTCTCAAGGCGAGCGGCTGGACGAGGCGGAGCAGGATTTCAAGGCGTTAGGAGTGCAGGTGACGGCGGTTCACGCCGACCTCGCGACCTATGACGGAGTGGACGAGTTCTGGAAAACAGTTGTGTCGCAGGGGCGCGCGGTCGATGCGATTGCGATCAACGCGGGCGTGGGCGTGGGTGGATTGTTCGCGGAGACGAGCCTGGAGGAAGAGATCAACATGGTGCGGTTGAACGTGGAAGGCACCATGCATATTCCCAAGCACGCGGTGAAGCACATCGTGGCGACCGGGAAGGGCAGGATTCTATTTACAGCATCCATCGCGTCCGAGATGATCGCGCCAAGGGAGGCTGTCTATGCGGCTTCGAAGGCCTTCGATCTTTCGTTCGCGAAGAGCCTGCGCGCCGAACTGGAAGATACGGGCGTGACGGTGACGGCACTGCAGCCGGGGCCAGTGGACACCGACTTTTTCCATCGCGCCGGGATGGACAACACCGAAGTGGGCCAGGAAGGCAAGAAGGACAGCGAACCGTACGATGTTGCCAAGCAGGGCTTCGAGGCGCTGATGAAGGGCGAGAAGCACGTCTACGCGGCGAGCTTCAAGACGAAGTTCCAGGGCGCTGTAGCGAACCTGGTGCCGGATGCGGTGAAGGCGGCGATGCACGAGAAGTCAGCAAAGCCGGTCGAGCAGTAGACGGCTTCATGGAATAAAGGCTCGCGCTGTACGACGACCTGTGGTCGCGTACGGCGCGACGTAGTTGGGTATGTACCCCCTCCCCCTATATTCGTGCAAAATATTCAAAACAAAGAGGTTAGGCCTGTATCTACACTTTGCAACACCCCTAAGATGTTGATTCCATGACAGTTATTCGTAAAATATAGAAAACAAAAGAGATACCCGGCTGGCAGCCGGGTATCTCATTTTCCTCTCTCCTTCTATTATACGAGATCGCCTGGGGTAGGTACGCCAACAAAATTCCAGAGCTAAGTTCCACACACTAAATGGGTTAGGGCCGGAACCGAAGGTTCTGGGGCTTGACATGCAAGTTTGCTGGCGATTTCAGCGATGGTTTCGGGTAAGCCCTCATTCCACGGGTGTTATCCAGAGCGAAAAATTAGTCTGGGCGCGGTCTCAATCTGGGGGTATTATTTTCGCGCCGGGCTCTCGGCATGTGAAACGCTGCTCGGCCTCTTCCCACAATCCATATAAACCTAAGGAAGGTGCATCATGGCAGATGAAAAGAAATCCTTCAAAGACTTGCTCAGCGAGGCTCCTCTCGCTGCAAGTGAAGATACGGTGAGCTTAGTGGGCGCGCTCGCGCGATCGAGCGATCCCGCAAAGTTCGTGCTGGCGCTGGGCCAGGGTAACAACGTGACGCTGGATGTCGCGGCGGTCAAGAGCCACCAGGTATTGGGTGGCGGTGTGGGCCAACTGCTGGTTCAGATCGAAGTAGATCGGAGCCAGTTGCCGGAGGAGGCGAAGCAGGCCGTGGACCCGGCCCGGCAAGTTACCACAGGCCTTGCCGACCTGAAGCATCCCGCGTTCGAGACGGGGTATGTCGACATCAAGCACCCGCTGCTCGATAAAAGTCCTTGGGAGGAGCCGACCCGCACTAACCCTCAACTGGATGATCCGCCGTTTGCCCTAGCCACGGCCCAGCAGGCTCCAGCGGAGTCGGTGGCCGCGATGCAGGCAGCCCCAGCCAGCACGCGTACGTTCTTTACATCGGATATCAATACGGGCTTCAGGGACGTCAATACGGGCTACAGGGATGTCAATACAGGACCGTATGACACAGGCCATTTGCCGTATTTGGACTGATTAGCCAGAGTAAGCCAACGGGAACCGCTCGGCGTCGAGCCTCGCGGCTGGAGTTGTGTTCATGACTGTCATGATTCTTGCCTCGTACGAGGACCCGCACGCGCATGCGGTGATGGAGGCGCTGGCGGCGCGTGGCGTTGGAGTTGAGGTGCTGGATCTGTCTGAGTTCCCGACGCGGCTGTCGCTTTCGATGGCCTTCGAGGAGGGTACTCGGCGGCTGGCGCTGAAGCGGCTGGGCGGCGGCACGCTGGACCTCGAGACGATCTCGGCGGTATGGTGGCGGCGGCCCCAGCCGTTTGGGCTGCCCGAGAAGATGAAAGACCAGACGAATCGCCGCTTTGCGATGTCGGAGGCGGCGACCGCGTTTGCAGGGCTGTATCAGGCGATGGACGTGCTGTGGGTGAACGATCCGGTGCGGGATGAGGCGGCGCATCACAAGCCATGGCAACTGGACCTGGCGCAGAAGATCGGGCTGCCGGTTCCGACGACGCTGCTGACCAACGATCCGGCGCAGGCGCTGGAGTTCTGGCGGCGGCATGACGGAAACGTCATCTACAAGCAGTTTC
>CAXTPN010000033.1:0-1387 GCA_964246125.1 uncultured Acidobacteriaceae bacterium | reverse complement strand
CGCTGTTGGGGGCTTGGGGGGCGGGGGGCGGGCATAGGGGGCTAATGGGGGGGCAACACCCGGCTTGCCCCGAGGCTATCCGGCTGACTCCGGTGATCTTTCAGCGCTTCGTGGAGGCGGTGGCGGACGTGCGGATCACGGTGATCGGGGATGAGGTGCTGGCGGGAGCTACGGATATGCGTGGTGCCGAGTATCCTCTCGATTTCCGGTTTAGTCGAAATCTGAAGTGGGAGGCCCACGCGCTGCCGCCGGCGGTGGAGGATTCGCTGCGCGTGCTGATGCGGCGGCTGGGGCTGGAGTACGGCGCGATCGACATGCGGCTGACGCCGGAGGGGCAGTATGTGTTTCTGGAGATCAATCCGGCGGGGCAGTTCCTGTGGATAGAACTGGAGACTGGACAAAAGATTGCGGAGGCGCTGGCCGCGCATTTGGCGAACGGGAAGAGGACTCCCGCGGCTTGGGGAACCGCACCGTAATTTCAGCGAAGCAATATACTGCCTCCCATGAGCTTTGGCGGTCAGCGCGACCCAACCGGATACGACCTTTTCGTCAGCTATGCAGGCGAGGACAATCAGCCCATGCAGGGGTCGGGGCCGTGGGTGAGCCAGTTTGTGAAGCGGCTGCAATCCACGCTGGAGCTGCGGATGGGGACGGCCCCACGCGTTTGGTTCGATTGGGTTCCTGGCGAAGGCTTATCGCGGGAGGCTCAACATGCGCTGCAATCGTCGGCGTTTCTGATCCCCATTCTGTCGCCGGCTTACATGCGGTCAGAACGATGCCTGGACGAACTTCACGATTTCGTCGAAGCGGCGGGACCCGAACGGGTACTGACCGTGGTGAAGGCTCCCACGGACGTCCCACTGTCTCTGCGCGCTTCTCCGGTGTACCAGTTCTTCCGCTCCACCGCGGACGGGCATCAAGAACTCGTGGATCAGCCGTACTACGCCGTCTTGAATCAGATGGCTTCGCAGGTTCGGTTTTTGCTGACGAGCGTGGGGAAGGCGAATCCCGCGGTGGCTCCGCGACAGGCGAAGATGGAGGTGTTTCTTTGCCACTCTTCGGGGGACAAGGCGGCGGTGCGACGGCTGTGGGAGAGGCTGAAGGCGGATGGGTTCGCGCCGTGGCTGGATGAGAAGGAGCTGCTGCCGGGGCAACGGTGGGAGGTCGAGATTCAGAATGCGATCAACCGGGCGGGTGCGATCGTGGTGTGTCTTTCAAGGGGGTCGGTCAATAAGGAGGGGTACCTGCAGCGGGAGATCAGGCTGGTGCTGGACAAGGCCGCGGAGATGCCGGAGGATGTGATCTTTCTGATCCCGGGCGGTTGGAGGAATGTACGGTGCCGCGGCGGCTGAGTGAGCTGCAATGGGTGAATCTTTTTGAGGACGAG
>CAXTPN010000032.1:13330-16762 GCA_964246125.1 uncultured Acidobacteriaceae bacterium | reverse complement strand
AAGCCTGACAGCTATTGCGGCATGGAGCCTCTGCAACTATCGACAGGCAATCCCGCGAAAACGTTCGAGCAGGCTGAAGTCAGACTCGAACGCGAGTACGAGACCCCCGCCCACTTCCACAGCGCCATCGAGACGCTGGCAACGGTCGCTGAATGGAAGAAGCAGGACGGAGCGGACGTACTTCTGATCCACGACACCACGCGTGTCATCAAGACAGCGAACGCGGTACTGGCGCACTGCCTCGATGTACCGGAATCAAACATCCACCTCGTCGTCAAGTTCCTGGGTGGATCATTTGGTTCCAAGGCATGGATGTTCGGCAATGTCCTGCTCGTGGCAAGTTGCGCCCGCGCGATCGGCCGGCCGCTCAAGGTTGAGTGGAGTCGGCAGCAGATGTTTGAACTGAACGGCTATCGTCCTGTCACGCGTCAGACGATGCGGATCGGCGCCACTCGCGCAGGCAAGATTACCTCGCTTCGCCACGATGCTGTATCCGCAACATCTGTTGTGAGCGGCTATCCCGAGCCCGTGACCGGCATGACGATGATGATGTACGACGTGCCCAATCTCGCGATCGCTCAGGAAATCAGGCACCTGAATCTTCCTACCCCGTCGCCGATGCGTGGCGTTGGCGTGCTGGCAGGTGGCTGGGCACTGGAAACCGCGATGGATGAATTGGCACATGAGCTAGGGATCGACCCCGTGGAACTGAGGATGCGTCACGATGCCAAGAAGGGGCCGCTGTCACGTCATCCGTTCTCGTCGAAGCACCTCGACCGATGCTTCGAGCGTGGACAGAAACTGATTGGGTGGGAGCAGCGCAGAGCCCATCCGGCGAACAGACACGAGGGGCGCTGGGCTACGGGGCTGGGTGTCGCGGCCAGCACGCTTCCCGCAGTGCAGGACCAGGCCGCCGCACAAGCGACGTTGCTGGCTGACGGCACAGCCGAAGTGCGAAGCGCCACGCACGAGATCGGCAATGGGGCGTACACCGTCTTTCAGCAGATTGCTGCCGATGCGCTCGCGCTCCCGATCGAGCGTGTCCGCTTCGACCTCGGCGATTCCACCTTTCCCGATGCGCCGATCACCGCAGGTTCGCGCACGACTGCAAGCGTTGGCGCAGCGGTACTGGATGCCGGGCGCAAGCTGATAGACGAGCTCAAGAGCTTGGCGCATCATGCGAAGGACGGGCCTCTTACCGGTATCTCAGCCGACGAGATGGTCGCCGTCGATGGCCGGCTTGCGCACAAGACGAAGCTTGATGTGAGCGAAGCGTACGAGTCGATCCTGCGGCGCGCGGGAAAGGACCGCCTCGTTGCCCACGGCACATTCACGCCGGCTTCGAAGAGGAAGTTCTCGATTACAGCGCTGACCAAGCAGTATGAGCTGCACTCTTTCGGCGCAATCTTTGCCGAGGTGCGCGTGGACCTCGACACCGGTGTCATTCGCGTGCCGCGGCTGGTGGGCGTGTTCGATGTGGGCCGGGTGATCAACCCGCGTACCGCATGCTCACAGCTTCGCGGCGGTATGATCGCGGGCCTCGGCGGTGCGCTCACCGAAGAGGGCTACTTCGACACGAACAATGGCCGTGCCGTGGTGCGCAACCTCGCGGATTATCACATCCCGAGTTGCGCTGATGTACCGGACATTACTGTTGAAACGCTGGACATACCCGATCCGCAGATGGGTGACCTGGGCGCGCGTGGCCTTGGTGAAATCGGCACCAACAACGTACCGGCCGCCATTGGCAATGCCGTGTTCAACGCGACCGGCAAACGGCTGCGCAGCCTGCCACTCACACCCGACCGCGTCATGGAGGCGCTGCGATGAACCCTTTCCGCTATGAACATGCGAGTGATCCGGCTAATGCGGTGGCGCTCGCAGGAAGTTTTGTAGATGCGCAGTTCATCGCTGGCGGCACCAGCCAGGTTGACCTGCTGAAAGAGGGTGTGCAGCGTCCCGCTGTGCTGGTAGACATCTTCCGCATCGGCCTCAGCGAAATCACGGAACTGCAGGGCGGGGGCGTGAGCATCGGCGCGAACGTTCGCAACTCCACTGCTTCCGATCACCCAGCGATTCGCGAGCGCTATACCGCCATCGCCGAGGCCCTGCACGCGGGAGCGTCCCAGCAGATTCGCAACATGGCGTCGATGGCCGGCAATCTTCTGCAGCGCACTCGCTGCCCCTACTTGCGCGACCCTGCGCAACGGTGCAACAAGCGCGATCCAGGAACGGGCTGTGCCGCCGTCGAGGGGTTCAACCGTATGCATGCGATCTTCGGCCAGACGGACGAGGGAGCGCACTCACCGCGCAGCTGCATCGCGGTTCACCCATCTGATATGGCGGTCTCAATGGCCGCGCACGAGGCAGTCATTGTCATCCATAGCAAGGCCGGCGAGCGCCGGATCGCGTTTGAGGATCTGCACCGGCTGCCCGAACACGATCCGTCACGCGATACGAACCTCGCGTGCGATGACCTGATCGTCGCGATCGAACTCCCTGCCTTTCACGGCAAGTCGCACTACCTGAAGGTGCGTGATCGCGCTTCCTACGCCTTTGCGCTCGTGTCCTGCGCCACAGCAGTGGAGATGGACGGCGACCGCATTGCGAGTGCACGTGTCGCGTTGGGCAGCGTCGCCCACAAGCCGTGGCGACTGTGTGCCACGGAGGCCATGCTGCGAGGTGAGCGGCCCAGCGAAGAGCTATTTC
Organism: uncultured Acidobacteriaceae bacterium; assembly: GCA_964246125.1. Taxonomy (GTDB): domain Bacteria; phylum Acidobacteriota; class Terriglobia; order Terriglobales; family Acidobacteriaceae; genus Edaphobacter. Next base: position 14,053 of record CAXTPN010000032.1, on the reverse strand, counting down.
GCCGCGCCGCGGAGGCAGGCCTCGAAGGCGCACGCACCTACACCATGAATAGCTACAAACCCGATCTTGCGCGTGTCCTAGTCGCACGCAGCCTCTCCGAGACGACGGGGCTCACACCTCTGCAAGGCCCTCCCGGCACTGCCTTCGCTGCCAGCGTCGGCGGTATCGCCGGCGTGATGGGGGAATCATGATCTTTCACAGACTTAAGACTCTGACAACGCAACGTGGAGTGTTGCTGCTGGTCGCCCTCGTCACGACTGCCAGCGCGTGCTCTACGCCCGTGTATGCCGAACCAGCGCCGCTAGCGATGCGGCTCTACGCCATCGACTGCGGCCGGCTGGACTACCCGAACATGGATGGATTTTCCGACACGGACGACTACGCGGGCCAGACGGGTTCACTCGTCGTGCCTTGCTTTCTGGTGCGGCATGGCAGTGAGTGGCTGCTATGGGACACCGGCGTGGGCGACCGCATCGCTGCACTTCCCAACGGCGAGGTAAAGCAGGACGCACGCTTTTCGCTCCAGCGAACACTGGCATCTCAGCTGAAATCGGTTGGTTTGGTCCCGAACGACATTAGGTACGTCGCTCTCTCTCACCTTCACTCCGACCATAGCGGGAACATCGGTCTGTTCCCGCATGCTGTGTTTCTCATCGGAGCGGCCGAGCTTCCCTGGGCGCGGAGCACGCCGACGCCGGAAGGCGTAGAGGCTCCGTTGATTGC
>CAXTPN010000032.1:0-13320 GCA_964246125.1 uncultured Acidobacteriaceae bacterium | reverse complement strand
TTGATTGCACCACTCGATCGCGACAAGGTCGCGACCTTCGACAAGGATCGTGATGTGTTCGGAGACGGCACGGTTCGAATCCTCAGAGCGCCCGGACACACACCTGGGCATTGCATGTTGCTGCTAAAGCTCCCTAAGTCTGGCCCTATCCTCATCACGGGCGATCTCTTTCACCAGCGACGGAGCCTAAAAGAGCATCTGGTCCCGAGGGTAAACACCAGCCGGGCAGACACACTTGCTTCTATCGACCGTTTTGAAGGTCTTGAGAAAGCGACTGGCGCGCGCGTGATCATTCACCACGAACGTCAGGACTTCAACGCGCTGCCGGCGTTCCCCGGCTTTCTGGAGTAAGTTTCTATGCTGCCATCTAATCCAAATTCCGAGAACCCCGCGCAGTCTCCACCCTTGGACGCGAGCGCCGCAGACCGAAACCGGGCCGTTGTCCGCGATGCGTTCCAAACGTGGGCAGAAGGACGCGGCAGCGTGTTCAATCTACTGACCGACGCCGTTGTTTGGACAATCCCGGGCTCGACTGCTGGGGCAGGCAAGTGGCACGGACGGCAAGCCTATATTGAAGCGGCTGTCACACCCTTGTTCCACAAACTCGCCGCGCCCACACATCCGGAGTTGACCGGTGTGTGGGCTGATGGCGACCAGGTGATTGTGCGCTGGCGGCAGAACACGCCGCTCAAGGCCGGCGGATCGTACCGAAATGAGTATGCCTGGTTCTTTACGATGCGCGACGAAAAGGTGACAGCGGTCACCGCGTTTCTCGACTTGGGCGCGTATGCGGTTGCCGTGGGAGGTAAAGCGTGAGCTTTACGGAAAGCGCACTAAAGTTGTTCCACCTTGGTGAGGGGCCGCCCGATCAGTCGAAGCGTTTCGCCGCTGTTGGACGCGATCTCCCGCGCGTCGATGGCCGCGCTAAAGTGACGGGCACGGCCACCTACGCTGCGGAGTGGCCGCTCAATGATCTCCTGCATGGAGCGGTAGTAGACAGCGCGATTGCGCGCGGGACGATCCGCTCCATCGACGACACGGCCGCACTCGCCGCACCGGGTGTGCTTGCAGTGGTCACACATGAGAACGCACCACGGCTCGCGAGCTATCCGAAGAAAGGTGCGGGGTTCCCTCTCACCGGAGAGGGTGGGCTCGGCGAGGTGCGCCAGCCTCTGCAGGAGCCGGCCATTTACTACGGTGCGCAGTCGATCGCGGTAGTCGTTGCCGAAACGTCGGAGCAGGCCCGCTTCGCCGCCACGCTGGTAAAGGTGGAATATGACGCTCAGACGCCTGAGCTTGACATGCACGCGGCGAGCTGGACAACCAAGCCTGAGGAGTTTTCGGGCGGAGAAGCGCTGCAGCGCGGAGACAAATCGGTTGAGAACGCACTCCAAGGCGCGCCGGTCCGCTTCGAACGGGAATACGAGAATCCCGTTTATCACCACAATCCTATCGAGATCCTTGCCAGCATCGCCCAATGGGAACAGCACGACGACAAGGATCATCTGCTGCTCTACGACACAACACGGTCCGTGGACATGCTGCGCGATGTGGTGTGCCACTCGTTCGGCCTGCCGCTTGATCGCGTTCACATCGTGTCCAAGTTCATAGGCGGCGCGTTCGGGTCCAAGGCCTGGACGTACCACAATCCACTGCTTGTCGCACTCGCTGCCAAGGTCGTGGGGAGGCCGTTGCGACTGGAGTGGCGGCGTCAACAGATGTGGTCCATCGGCGGCCACCGCCCGGCACAGCGGCATCGCTTACGCATCGGCGCGGAGCCTGACGGACGAATGCGTGCGCTGCACCATTGGACGCGCCAGCACAGTTCGATGATCAGCGGCTACACCGAGTACGGCTCACGCATGACCAAGATGATGTATGCCGTGCCAGAGCTGGGCTTTACCAACGAGCTTGCGCACCTGAATCTACCCAGCCCCAGCGTAATGCGCGGGCCAGGCTTCCTGACCGGCGGCTGGGCGCTGGAAACCGCGCTTGATGAGCTGGCATGTGAACTCGGGGTCGATCCAATCGACTTGCGGCTACGCAATTACGCGGACGTTGACCCGGACACTGGTCTGCCGTTCTCGAACAAGCACCTGCGCGACTGCTATGCCCGCGGCAAAGAGCGGTTCGGCTGGAATGCGCGGCCCAGGACGCCAGGGAGTCGACGGGTGGGTCGCGATCTCGTCGGGTACGGCATGGCGAGCGCGATGCATCCCGCGGCACAGCAGGAAGCTGCCGCGACTATGACCCTCCACGCCGACGGGACCGCCACGGCACGGAGTGCCACGCACGAACTGGGCAACGGCGCGTATACCGTCTTCCGGCAGATCGCCGCCGATGGCATGGCGCTGCCCATCGAGCGGGTGACGTTCGACCTCGGCGATACAAATTTCCCGCAAGCCCCGCCGACGCATGGTTCGCTTACCACGGCAACCGTCGGACCCGCCGTGCTCGATGCCGCTACCGACGTGCTTTCCAAGCTGAAGAAGCTTGCGAGCAAAGACAAAGCTTCTCCGCTGCATGGTGTGAACGCGGAGCAGATTGAAGCGACTGCCGGCCGCCTGCACGCACGCGGCGATCTTGCGATTGGCGAGGACTACGGCGCCATTCTCCGCAGTGCAGGTCTGCAAGAGGTCACCGGCAAGGCCGATGTCAAACCGGGGCCGGAACGCATGCGTTACTCGTTCTACTCCTTCGGCGCTGTCTTTGCGGAAGTACGGGTCGACTCCGAAACTGGCGTGGTGCGCGTAACACGGCTATCCGGGGTCTACGACTGCGGTCGGATGATCAATCCACGTACCGCGCGCTCGCAGTTGATGGGCGGAATGATCTTCGGTCTTGGGGCGGCACTGACAGAGGAGACGATTTTCGATCCGGTGAACGGCCTGCCTGTGACACGCAATCTCGCCGACTACCATGTGCCCTCGTGCGCGGATACACCGGAGATCACCATTGAGGTGCTGAACATCCCGGATCCGCACATCGGCGCACTCGGTGCGCATGGCGTGGGTGAGATGGGCACGAATGGGGTGCCGCCCGCGATCGGGAATGCGATCTACAACGCTACGGGCCAACGGCTCCGCGCCCTACCGTACACACCTGACAAGCTTATCGAGGCCTATCGCCATGAATGAAACGTATACCCTCACACTCAAAGTCAACGGCCAGGAGTACGCGCTGCGTCCCGATCCCCGCACAACCGTACTGGACGCGTTGCGTGAACAAATCGGCCTGACCGGCACTAAGAAGGGCTGCGACCATGGTCAATGCGGGGCCTGCACCGTTCATCTGGAGGGTGAGCGTGTGCTCTCATGCCTGCTGCTCGTAGAAGGACTGGGCGGACGTGAGGTCACAACCATCGAGGGCATTTCTGACCCTTACGGAGAGCTGCATCCCATGCAGCAGGCGTTCATCGACCACGACGCTTTTCAATGCGGATACTGCACACCAGGGCAGATCATGTCGGCGATCGCGTGCGTGAAAGAAGGCCATGCCGGGTCACGTATGGCAATCCAGGAGTTCATGAGCGGAAACCTGTGCCGCTGCGCTGCTTATCCGAACATCATCTCAGCAATTGAGGACGTACGAGACGCGCCGCCGCGAGTAGCGGCGGGCAAAAGCCTTTAACCATAATTACTCGGCGTGAGGGTGGAGCTCTCGAAGACGGGTACGCCGTTCTAGTCAACTTCTATTCTCGATTGACGCAAAATCGCCAATGCACTCATCGAAGACGGGATTAGTACCGACAATATATGGTCCACCGCTTAAGAGCATCTTTCCCACCCTGCTATCCTCCTCAAGATGCCCATGCGCCTCAGCGAACGCGCCCTCATCACCGTCACCCCCTTCACCTTCCTGGTGGGCGTCCTGCTGCACGGCGGAGTCCCCTTCCACGCGCACGCCTTTCCCCTGATCCTCCGCTGGCTCTCAATCCTCTGCCTCGCCCTCTTCGCCGCACGCCGCATCAAGACCATCGTCGCCCCGCTCATCCTGGCCACGCTCATCACCGGCATCGCAGGCCACGGCGACCTGAAATCCGTGGGCCGCATGGGCGTCAAAAGCATCGTCTACTTCGAGGTCCTCACCACCCTCGCCCTCGTCATCGGCCTAGTCGCCATCAACATCTCCAAAGCCGGCGTAGGCCTCTCCATCCCCGTAGCCCAGGGCGCAACCGAAACCCTCCAAAAAGTAGCCCCCACCCACTGGGACGACTTCCTCCTCCACATCTTCCCTGAGAACATCGCCAAGTCCATCGCCGAAGGCCAGATCCTCCAGGTCGCCGTCTTCGCCGTCTTCTTCGGCATCGCCTTGTCGAGTGTCAGCGCCGCCAAGCGTGCCCCCGTCCTTGCCTTGGTCGAAAGCCTCAGCGAGGTTATGTTCAAGTTCACCAACGTCGTCATGTACTTCGCCCCCATCGGCGTAGGAGCCGCCATGGCCTTCACCGTAGGGCACATGGGCCTCGGCGTCCTCGTCAACCTAGGCAAGCTCCTCCTGACCCTCTACGGCGCGCTGGCGGCCTTCGCCGTGCTCGTCCTGCTTCCCGTCGCCCTCATCGCCCGCGTGCCCGTCCTGGGCTTCCTCAAGGCCGTAGCAGAGCCCGCTACCATCGCCTTCGCCACCTCCACCAGCGAGGCCGCGCTGCCCCGCGCCATGGAAGCCATGGAAGCATTCGGGGTCGCCCGCCGCATCGTCGCCTTCGTCATCCCCGCAGGCTACAGCTTCAACCTCGACGGCTCCACGCTCTACCTCGCCCTCGCCAGCATCTTCGTCGCCCAGGCCGCCGGCATCCACATGGGCTGGGGCGAGCAGCTCCTCATGATGGGCACGCTCGTCCTCACCTCGAAGGGCGTAGCCGGCGTCCCCCGCGCCACGCTCGTCGTCCTCCTCGCCACCGCCGCCACCTTCCGCCTGCCCACCGAGCCCATCTTCGTCATCCTCGGAATCGACGCCCTCATGGACATGGCCCGTACCATGGTCAACGTCGTCGGCAACTGCCTCGCCTCCGCCGTCATCGCCCGCTGGGAGGGCCAGTTCGGCACCGAACTCCCCAGCCCCGCTGTGCTCGAAGGCATGTCCGAATAAACGCGTTTTTTTCCAGCGCATCCACCCACAACACCACGTCCTGTCCAGCGTTTCTAACCAATTTCCGGCCTCCACAGTCGTATACTGGGGTAATGTTGCGCCGAAATGCATGAGAAATATTCTCGAAACAATCAACTCGCCGGCGGATGTGAAGCTCCTCTCCATCGCGCAACTTACTGATTTAGCAGGGGAAATCCGCGAACGCCTCATCCAGAGCGTAGCCAAAACTGGCGGCCACATCGGCCCCAACCTCGGCGTCGTCGAGCTCACCGTAGCCCTCCACTACGTCTTCGACACCCCCACCGACAGCTTCATCTTCGATGTAAGCCATCAAGCATACGTCCATAAGTTGTTGACAGGACGCGAGAAGCGGTTTCACACTATTCGCCAGCCCGAAGGCCTGAACGGCTTCATGCTGCGTACCGAAAGCGAACATGACAGCTACGGTGCCGGCCACGCCGGCACCGCACTCAGCGCTGCCCTGGGTATGGCAGTAGGCCGCGATATGTCCGGCGGCAAGGAGCACATCGTCGCCCTTGCCGGAGACGCCGCCTTCACCAACGGCATCTCTTTCGAAGCTCTGAACAACATTGCCTCTCAAACCAAAAGACTTATCATCGTGCTCAACGATAACGAGTGGTCGATCGACAAAAATGTCGGAGCCATCGCCGAATACTTCCACAAAATCGCAACAAACTCTACTTACATTAACCTTCACGATAAAGCAGCGGGCCTGCTTGAACGATTCGGCGGCAAAGCCGCGCGGCACGTCGCGCGCAAAGCTGAAGAGGCCGCCAAGGGGCTGGTCGGTCGCGGCATCATTTTCGAAGAGTTCGGCCTAAGCTACTTCGGTCCTATCGACGGGCACAATTTGCCTCTGCTTATTGAGACGTTCAAGTTTCTTAAAACGCAGAACAAACCCGTCGTGCTGCACGCAATCACGCAGAAGGGCCGCGGCTTTCAGCCCGCAATTGAAGGACAAAAGAAGTTCCACGGCCTAGGACCATACCATCCCGAAACTGGCGAGACCAAGGCTGTCGCGCAGAAGACCTATTCAGAAGTTTTCGCGGAAACGTTATCGAAGCTTGCGGATACCAACGACAGAGTAGTTGCAATCACAGCTGCCATGCCTAATGGCACCGCACTCGACTTATTTCGTCCGCATCATCCCACGCGCTACTTCGATGTCGGCATCGCGGAGGAGCATGCGGTCATCTTCGCGGCGGGCATGGCGACCAAGGGCTACAAACCGTTCTGTGCCATCTATTCCACCTTTCTGCAGCGCGCGTTCGATCAGATTGTGCATGACGTCTGCCTTCAGAATCTCCCGGTCGTCTTCTGCATGGATCGCGGCGGCCTAAGCGGAGATGATGGACCGACTCACCACGGCCTCTTCGACATTAGCTATTTGCGCAGCGTACCCAACCTCATCCACATGGTGCCTCGCGATGAAGACATGCTCGCGGACATGATGTATACGGCGATGCTGCACGATGGACCTGCGGCAATTCGTTACCCCCGCGGCACCGGACCCGCATCGATGGTGAAGCAACAGCCCATTGCGCTTGAGATCGGCAAGGCTGAAGTTCTACGCGACGGCACCGATGTTGCAATATTTGCGCTCGGCGCCATGATGGCCGAGGGCGAACGCCTCGCTGACATGCTGGAGACGCAAGGACTGAGCGTTGCCTTGGTTGACCCGCGCTTTGTCAAGCCAATCGATCGCGACTGCGTCAGTTCTTATGGACGGCATTGCGGCCTGGTGTTCACGCTTGAAGACCATGTGCTTGCAGGCGGCTTCGGCTCCGCTGTTTTGGAGACATTGAATGACCTCGAGATCGCAGTGCCTGTCGTGCGCATCGGTTGGCCCGATGCCTTCATCGAGCACGGGAAAGTCGAAGCTCTGCGGACCAAGTATGGCCTTACCGCCGAAGCGGCAATCAGTAGGGCCTCTGAGTATCTGCGCGCGCTCACCCACGCACGCGAACCGCGCGGGGTAGCGGCACGCTAGATTTGGAGCACGGCGACGCCAATAGCTCGGCAGTTCGCTCATGGCGATAGTCAAACATCTTGTGCAACTGCCACTCTGCAAACAGGCGCTGTGCAAGTTCTCCAAGTAAGCCCAGGTGCATCTCGTACTCGATCTCGTCGCGCACCAGCGTTCCGGGCATACCGTCGCGCGTCTCAGGTTTGAGTCGGTGACAGTGATGCCAGTAGGCGAACGGCCCGCGCAACTGGCTGTCGCAAAAGTGGTCGTTCCATGTAAACTCCGTAATCTTAGCGTCCCAAGCAATACGAATTGGCAGAAGCGGAAGAGCTCTGAAGGTAAGGGTCATCCGCGTTCCCGCTCCAGCGAGAATCTCGGAAGTAACCGAGGTAGGCAGGGGTGGGGGAGCCACAAACGATGCTTCGTCAATACGAGCCTTCTGCCAGGGAGGCATCAGGTGCGGCAAATTTTCGGGATTGGCGAAGAACTTGAAGACCAACTCGATCGAATGGGGAAGCCATTGTTCAGCATGGAAATGATGACGCATGTCTCTGGTTATACGCGCGAAAGAAAAGAGGGTGCCATGAAGGCACCCTCTGGCTCAGAGGCGAGCGAACTCGAAAGTGTTAGGGCATCAGAACAGTGTCGATTACATGAATGACGCCATTCGACTGAAACACGTCGGCCGTGGTGATCTTCGCCGTGCCGCCTTTGGAATCTGTGATGGTAATGTGCTTGCCCGACCCCGTGAAGGTAAGGGACTCACCGTTGACCGTCGTGGCTGTGGCCTTGCCGCCGCCGTCCTTGATCATCTTGTCCAGATCCTTCGAGGATATCTTCCCGGGTACTACGTGGTAGGTAAGGATGGAGGTTAACTGGGCCTTGTTCTCGGGTTTAACCAGAGTATCGACTGTGCCGGCGGGGAGTTTGGCGAAGGCTGCATCGGTAGGTGCGAAGACGGTAAAGGGACCCGCGGAGTTGAGAGTGTCAACCAGGTCCGCAGCCTTGACCGCAGCTACAAGGGTCTTATGGATCGGCGAGTTGACAGCATTCTCGACGATGGTTTTGCTGGGATACATCTCGGCTCCGCCGACCTTTGGATCGGTCTGCGCGTTTGCACCGAGAGTCGTAAGAGCTAGCATGGCGGCTGCTGTAGTCGCGAGGAGTGCCTTGTTAATCTTCATATCGTGTTCGTCCTTTTGTCGTACCTTGTTCTCATCTGCGCCTTCGCTTCAGGCGTTCCTTCTCATCTACGCGATGTGCCCTGAGGTGGATTGCCGCTGACTTTTCCCATGAAGAAATTTCGACACGACCGGAATTGGATTGCATTGATCTCGAATTATTTGCAAGCCGTGAAACTGGCATGACCCGGTTGATCGCCCCGTTGACATTGAAGCGAACGACGCGTCAACTGAGTGGAACAGCGATGAGTGAACAGGCGGTACAGGAGTTGCGGGAGACGGACGAGAGGAGAACGGCGCAGCCGAAGGCTGCTTACGACCGTGGCCTTCTGCTGATCGGCATTTTCAAGCTGACAAAGTCGGTCTTCTTCTTCTTGCTAGGCATCGGTGCGCTGCATATGCTGCACAAAGACCTGGGGGATGAGGCGATGCAGGCCGCGACGTCGCTACGCCTCGACCCGGAGGGCCGGTTTGTCTCGCTATTCATGGCGAAGGTGGACCTAATCGACGCCCATCACCTGCGCGAGATCGGCTTCGCCACCTTTGCTTACTCGGGGCTGGCGCTGATCGAAGGCGTGGGGCTGATGCTGCAAAAGGTGTGGGCGGAGTACCTCACGTTGAGCCTTACGGTGCTGTTTCTACCGTGGGAGTTATTTGAGTTGTTCCGTGAGGTGACCCCGTTCCGTTTTGGGCTGCTGCTGATCAACCTAGCGGTGCTGGGCTATCTGCTTTGGCTGTTCGACCGGAAAAAGAGGGCGGCTGGATTGCGTGAGGCCAAGCTTACCTAGGTACCCCCCCCTCCCCCTAAGAACAGTGCAAAATATTCAAAACATTGGACTTAGGTGTCTATCAGGCTAAATCTACGCGATTTTTCCACAGCGTTCCACAGAATACGGTGGGCATCTCTAGTTGCAGGTTGCGCGAAGTTTCGCTTTTGCTTCGCTTTACCAGAGATTTGCGGTGCATACAAGAGCCGCTGCCAGAGCGCACCAGCCGTGGCAACACCATATGCAGTGGATTGAGGATAGAACCCTACATCATTTAGGGATTTCCACATTCCAGTCTGGAACACCGTTCGCTCTATCCGAATTTAGTCCTTGTACTGTTCAACCGTTCAAGCGACTATTGGTCAGAAGTGGTCGAAAGTGGAGCAAAGCGGACAGAATCTCAGCCTAACCCTGAGATGAGTCTACTCCCCTGAAAGCCGCTTGCAGGGTAGTCGATCTGGTTCGCAGGTGAGCAGACATGTTTCTCGGACATCAAGAGACGAAGGTGGACGAGAAAGGACGGTTGAAGCTGTCGTCGGAGTTCAAGGCGGTAGCGGACGAGAAGTTCGGCAACAAGTTTTACATCACCAGCCTGGACGGCAAGCGGGCGCAGCTCTTTCCTTTGCCGGAGTGGATGAAGAAGCTGGAGCAGTTGAACGCGATGCCTACTTCAAGCCGGATTCGGCAGCGGATTTTAGAGGTAACGAGCCGCTACGGAGATCCGGCCGACATGGATGCGCAAGGCAGGCTGCTGCTGCCGCAGACGTTGCGGGAAGAAGCAAAGCTGGTTGGAGAGGTGATGGTGATCTCGAAGGGCTCGTCGCTGGAAGTGGCGAATCTGGCTGAGTTCAACGAATCAGCGAAACCCTTGACGCAGGAAGAACTGGCGGAAGCGGCGGAGCATGGATGGTAGGGAGGCAGTTGAAAGCAGTTAAGAGCAGTTAAGAGCAGTTAGAAGCAGTTAAGAGCAGTTAGAAGCAGTTAAGAGCGGTTAGAGGCAGTTGAGAACAGTTAGAGGACCCCTCAGTGGGGAGCATGGAAGGCGGTTCAGGACGTGAGTACACCGCTGCATGTGCCGGTTCTTTTAGAAGAAGCTTTGGAGTATCTGAATGTGCGGCCCGGCGGCGTCTATGTGGACACGACGTTGGGGCTAGGGGGCCACTCGGTTGAGATCGCTCGACGGCTCGGCGGACGTGGGAAGTTGATCTGCTTCGACCGCGATCCGGAGGCGATGGCGAGGGCCAGGGAACGGCTGGATGCGCTGACAGCCGAGCCTGACGGCGAGATGCCGGAGGTGGTGTTTGAGCCAAGGGCGTTTTCGGAGGCGCACGAAGTGATCGCGGCGGGCTCTTTGGATGGGCTGCTGGCGGACTTTGGCGTAAGCAGCCTGCAGCTGGATGAAGCGCACAGAGGATTCAGTTTTCGAGCCGACGGGCCCCTGGACATGCGTATGGATACGCGGTCAGGGGAGACGGCCGAGCAAGTGGTAAATCAGGAAGACGAAAACGTACTCGCCGACCTGATTTACGAATTCGGAGAGGAAAGGAGGTCGCGGAGAATCGCCAGAGCCATTGTGCGGGCGCGGCCGATACTGACGACAGCGGAACTGGCTGGGATCATATCGGGCGCGGCCCCTGCAATGAAAGGCGACAAGATTCATCCAGCAACCAGGACCTTTCAGGCAATCCGGATTCGAGTGAATGATGAGCTGGGGGAGATTCGATCGCTGCTGGGAAGCGCGGGGTCTCTACTGAAGCCGGGCGGACGGCTGGTGTTGATCAGCTTTCATAGCCTGGAGGACCGGCTGGTGAAGGATGCTTTCAAAGGCTGGAAAGATGCGAAGAGCTTTGAGGTATTGACGAAGAAGCCCGTGATTGCGGCGGAGCAGGAGATGTTGCGGAACCCGCGATCAAGGAGCGCGAAGCTAAGGGCGGCGGAGAAGATTGCGGTGCGGCCTGAACGGAGTACTTAACACCTATTTGCACTGGTGACACCGATTCTATGAGGACGAAGTAGAACGAGATTTAGAAGGAGGTTTGTGATGGCGACGATGACGGTAAGCATGACGGGAACGCGGAGCCGCGGCGAGATGGTGGCGGAGCGGAACCGGCAGTTGTTCGAAAGGCAGCGCGCGGCCACGAAGCCGATTACGCCTGAAGTTTTTTTTGCCAAAGATATCGACAACAGCCGCATCGTTACAGCCGACGATCCTGAGCGGCGGCGCGAGATGCGCATCTTCACAGCCGTGATGACGGTGCTGTTCGTGCTGGTGATGATCTATGTATGGCAGCATTTTTCGTCGATCGAGATCGGCTACAAGATCGAGGCGCAGAAGCATCAGGTGGAGGAGCTGCGGGAGCAGAACCGCCAGTTCCGGCTGAACGAGGCACAGTTGACGGAGCCGGGACGGATCGACAAGATGGCGAAGCAGCTGGGGCTGGATCAGCCGGCTCCGGGCCAGGTAATTCGAACCGATGGAATGACCGGGCAGGAAGGCGCCCCCGCGATGGCGGTTGTAGCGGTGCCGAATGGCGTTGTGGAGTAAGCGTACAAGGATGGGTATCAGGGTGGAAGCAAGATGAAGAGGACACAGGCACCACGGCAGGACCCCACACAGGCCCAGCGTCAGAACGTGACCGCTCCCATTCAGAGGAAGCGGTTTGCGTTTGTGGCGCTGGGTTTTTGCGTGTGGGCGATGGCGATTGGGGGGCGGCTGGCGTGGCTTCAGGTGTTTCAGCATCAGGCCTGGGTGAGCCGGGCGGCGAAGCAGCAGACGGGCGCGTTTGAGGTGGCTCCGCGGCGGGGCGTGCTGTATGACCGCAACCTGAAAGAGCTGGCGATGACGGTGCTGGCCGACTCGGTATATGCGGTGCCGAGCGAACTGGGGGAGAACCGCGCGGCGGCAGCGGAGATGCTGGCGCGGGTGGTGCATGTGGACCAGACGGATCGGTTCACGAGCGAGCCGCAGATGTTGGCGCGGTTCAACGCGTCGCGCGGGTTCGCGTGGGTGGCGCGGCGGGTGGATAAGAATACGGCGGATCGGATTCGCGAGTTGAATCTTAAGGGCGTGTATATCCAGAAGGAGTTCAAGCGGTTCTACCCGAACAATGAGCTGGCGGCGCAGATGCTGGGCTATGTGGGCACGGACGACACCGGGCTGGGTGGGCTGGAGCTGCAATTCGACGAAGAGATGCATGGGACGCCGGGGCATATGCTGACGGCGCTCGACGCCAAGCGGCATGTGCTCGGCAGCGAGATGAACGAGCCGCAGCCGGGCGAGAACCTGGTGCTGTCGATCGACGCAAATATCCAGTACATGGCGGAGCAGGCGCTGGACGCGCAGATGGCAAAGGTGAAAGCGGCGCACGGCACGGTGGTGGTGCAGGACCCGCATACCGGCCAGATTTTGGCGCTGGCAGTGTCGCCGCGATTCAACCCAAATGATCAGAAGCACATGGATGCAAGCGTGCTGCAGAATCTTGCAGTCAGCGATGTGTATGAGCCGGGATCGACGTTTAAGCTGGTGGCCTACTCGGCGGCGATCGACGGGGCAGGCGTGCAGCCGACGGATATCGTGGACTGCCAGGGCGGCGCGATGACGATGTACGGGCGCACGCTGCACGATGATAAAAGCGATCACTTTGGGCGGGTGACGGTGCAGTACGCCTTAGAACACTCTAGCGATGTGGGCGCGGCGAAGATGGCGCTGAAGCTCGGCAACCAGAGGTTCTATGACTATGTGAAGGCGTTTGGGTTCGGCGAGAGGTCCGGGATCGAGTTGCCGAGCGAGACGCGCGGGCTGCTGCGCCAGCCGAAGAAGTGGGACGCGACCAGTATTCTTTCGATTGCAATCGGGCAGGAGGTGGGCGTGACGCCGGTGCAGTTGGCAACGATGGTTTCGACGATTGCGAATGGCGGGATGTATATGCCGCCGCATGTGCTGTTGCAGTCGACCGACGAGATGAAGGGCGATGCGCGGCTGAAGCCGGCGGCGTTTCACCCCGCGAATCAGTTGCCCGCGACGCTGCCCGATGGCGCGCATCGCGTGATCACGGAGCTGACCAGCGCAAAGATGCGCGAGATGATGCGTGGAATTGTGGTGGAGGGGACGGGCAAGGCGGCGGCGCTGAACGGGTACAGCTCCGGCGGTAAGACGGGCACGGCGAACAAGATCGACGTGGCGACGCACACCTACAGCCACACCAAGCTGGTGGCGAGCTTCGCGGGTATGGCGCCGGTTTCGAACCCGGCGATTACGGTGGCGGTGGTGATCGATACGCCTACGGTGGGCAGCTTGTAT
>CAXTPN010000031.1:12711-16867 GCA_964246125.1 uncultured Acidobacteriaceae bacterium | reverse complement strand
AACTGGGATTCTGCTGCCAGGACTTGCCGTAAAGCTCGACCGCGCCCTTGAGGTCGCCTTTGCTGAAGAGGACTTCGGCCTGGTTGAAGGTCTCGCGCCAGGCGGGGAGGGAACCGGCGGGGGCTGTCGACGCGGGCTCGGCAGCGCTCAGTTTTTCCAGCATAATCTGCAGGAGGTCGCTGTTGTCGCCGCCTGCTTTGGCCTCGCGCATCAGTTGCAGGGCGTGCTGTCGCGCCGCGTCACGCTCCGCGGGTACGGTCGCCGCGCCCGCCTTGGCGACGTAGGCCATGCCGAGGCGCTCGGTGAAGTCGGGCCGTTTCGGGCGTTGCGCGTGAAGATCTTCAAAGAGGGGCAAAGCGAGCAGTACCTGGGAGTTCTGGTAGAGAGCGTTCGCCTGCTTGGCTTCGGCTTCTATTTCGGCGTCGGTCTTGGGAATCGCTTGGGACGATGCGGTGGCCGCAATCGAGAAGAGTATGCACAGGGAAAGAGTGAGACGGCGCGGAGGCTGCATCGATTTCCTCGGTGGGCGGCGATGTGAGTACTTGGACATCTTAGACACTGCGAGACGGATGTTTCGACGAAAGATTGGAAAATATTGAGGGCGGATGGGGATTCGGTAAGCTGGTGGGATGAATCTTGATCTGATGCTGGTGCTGTTTCAGCTTGTGGTGCTGGTGTTTGCGATCAGCGTGCATGCGTGCGTGCATGCCTATGCAGCGATGCGGCTGGGAGATGCGACGGCATACATGCTGGGGCGGGTGACGCTGAACCCGGCCCGCCATATCGACCCGTGGGGCACGGTGGCGATGCCGGCAATGAGCTTTCTGCTGGGCGGATCGCTGGTGGGGTGGGGCCGCCCGGTGCCGGTGACGCTGCGGAACTTCCGCAGGATGAAGCGAGACGACATCGTATCGACGCTGGCGGGCATGGGAAGTTTTCTGGGGATGGCGCTGGTGGCTCTGGTGCTGCTCGTGATCCTGAAGCACACGCCGGGGCTGGATCAGAACGCGATCATGACGGCGATGGGGATCGCAAAAAAATATCCGATGGACATGACCAACCTGCCGCGGATGTTCCCGATCGCCCTGCTGCTTTACTACTGCGTGGTGATGAATGTGCTGCTGTTTGTGTTCAACCTGATTCCGGTGCCGCCGCTCGATGCGGGCCGGGTGATCCGCTACTTTCTGCCGTACAACGTGGAGCGAATGTACGACCGGATCGGAATGCTGGGGTCGTTTGTCATCTTTTTCGTCGCGGGCCGCATTGTGTTTCCGATCTTCTACCCGCCGCTGCTGAATACGTTTGACAGGCTGCTGCTGCGGCTTTGACAGGCGCGCCTCCTGTACGATTCAGGCTGGGTTCTTAAGGGGAAAACTTTAGCGGATGAGTGATGCGATTCAAGCCAACGAGCGCCGCAGGGTGCTAAGCGGGATGCGACCGACGGGCAGGCTGCACCTGGGCAACTACATGGGCGCGCTGTACAACTGGGTGCGGCTGCAGGACGAGTACGAATGCTACTTCTTCATCGCGGACTACCATGCGCTGACGACGGACTATGCGGATACGAGCCTTTTGCGCGAGAACATTCGCGAGGTGGCGCTGGACTTTCTCTCCGCTGGTCTTGACCCGGCCAAATGCACGATCTTCAGGCAGAGCAAGGTTCCCGCGCACTTTGAGTTGAACGATCTGCTGGCGATGATTACGCCCCTAAGCTGGCTGGAGAGGGTGCCTAGCTATAAGGATCAGCAGGAACAATTGAAGGAAAAGGACCTGGCGACGATCGGGTTTTTGGGGTATCCGCTGCTGCAGACCGCCGATATTCTGGTTTACCAGGCTTCGTTTGTGCCGGTAGGGCAGGACCAGGCGGCGCATGTGGAGATTACCCGCGAGATTGCGCGGCGGTTCAACTTCTTGTACCCGCGGGCTGGCGACTTGCCGGTAGAGCCGCGCAAGAGTCTGCCGGAACATATGCACAGTTTGCCTGTACTCGATCCTGTTCTCCCGGAGCCGCAGGTGCTGTTGACGCCTTCGCCGAAGCTGCCGGGAACTGATGGGCGGAAGATGTCGAAGAGCTATGGAAATACGATTCTGCTCTCTGACCCCGAGCCGGAGGTTCGGGCCAAGCTGAAGACCATGGTGACGGACCCGGCGCGCATTCGGCGGACCGATCCGGGGAACCCCGATGTCTGCCCGGTCTTCGATCTGCACAAAGTCTTTTCGAGCTCGGAGACGCAGCAGGAGGCAGCCATCGGCTGCCGAACGGCGGGGATCGGGTGCATCCAGTGCAAGGGCTGGCTGGCCGACGCGGTAGTGGCTGAACTGGTTCCGATCCAGGAGCGGCGGCGTCATTTCGAGGCGAGGCCGGATGAGGTGAATGCAATCTTTGAGGCGGGAAATGTGCGGGCCAATGTTCGTGCGAACCAGACGATGCGCGAGGTAAGGATCGCAGTGGGTCTCGATTAGTCATGGCCGACAACACGATTCAACATGGAGCGGGTACGGAAGCCGGGGTGGATGGAAATCACACGCCCTCGGAGCCGTTTGTGCTGATTCCAAAAGCCGAGGCGCCGCGTGCGGCAGAGCCGAAGAAGCCCGCGAAGGATGATGGGGCTGGGTCGCCGTTTTCAGTCACCGTGGGGCAGGTATATGACGGGCCGATGGACCTGCTGCTGGATCTGATCCGGCGGCAAAATCTGGATATCTACGACATTCCCATGGCGAAGATCACGGCGCAGTTTCTGGAGTACACGCACAATCTGCGCAATACCGACGTGGATGCGGCGGGGGAGTTCGTCTATACGGCTTCGCTGCTGATTCATATCAAGAGCAAGATGCTGCTGCCACGCGACGCCAGCGCGCTTGCCGAAGGCGAGGAGCTAGACCCTCGGCGTGAGCTGGTGGAGCGTCTGCTGGAGCATGAGCGATTCAAAGCGGCGGCGCAGATGCTCGCCCAGAAGCAGCAGGTGGAGGAGGCAACCTGGTCGAACCCCGGCATCCGCGAGTTCCGCGACGACCCCGGCGGCGAGCAGGAGATTGCGGCCGATACGGTCGATCTGGTGAGGGTATTTCAGGACATTCTGGCGCGAATGCGGGCGCGGCCAGTGCTCGATGTCGACGAAGAGTCGGTGACGGTGGCGCAGATGATCGACTATGTAAAGCGGCGGCTGCTGATGGAAGACGGGCCGGTGGCGCTGCGGCGGATGCTGCACAACACACACACGGAGCGGGCGCTGATCTGCATGTTTTTGGCGCTGCTGGAGCTGGTGAGGCTTCAAGCGGTGCTGCTGCACCAGCCCGTCGCGATGGGCGATATCCTGATCAAAAAGTCGGAGGCGTTCGACCAGATGTTCGAGGATAGCGCGGCGGCGCGGGACGACTGGCGTTGACGACTAGCGTTATGGATCACCTCGTGTGGACTAAGCCCCTAAAGATGGGCAAGCGCGGTCTCCGATGTTTCGTCCTGGGCGGGGATTCCGACGGCTGAGTCGATTCTCTTTGGGAACAGCCGGTCGCGCAGGCGCAGTGCGGGGAATTCAATGATCTGCGTGGTCAGCGAGCCGGCGGCGATTCCCAGGATCGCGGTAACGATGCCGAGCAGGGGGCGAGACATGCGGGGATGGCGATCGCCGAACTCAGCCATGGTGTGAATGAAAATCACATGCCATAGATAGATGCCGTAGGAGTAGAGGCCGATCCAGGCGACGATTCGGTAGAGAAGAGCGTGCGGCTGACGGTCCTTGCGTGGCCGGTAAAGCAGCAGCAGAACGGAGATCGATAGCAGGTTGGCTGCATCCTGATGCAGCGCGCCTTGCCACCCGCCTCGGTCGCCGCTTCTCAGCAGGTAGATGGAGACCGCCAGGCAGCCAAGCCAGAAGAAAGGATAGGAGCGCAACTGCTCAAAGCGATCGGGCGCGAGATGGTAGAGCATCGCAAGCAGGACGCCATAAAGAATGCCGTCCATCCGGGTGTGGGTCGGGAAGAAGATGTCCTGCCCGAGACCGCCAAGGATGTAGCGCAGAACGATCTCGGCGAGGCAAAGAGCGGCGACGAACAGGAATAACCGGCGGAATGACGCGCGCGATTTTGCCGCCACAAAGAAGCATGCAAGCAAGAGGAGGTAGACGTGCTCTTCGATTGCAAGGCTCCAGGTGTGGGA
>CAXTPN010000031.1:0-12701 GCA_964246125.1 uncultured Acidobacteriaceae bacterium | reverse complement strand
TATGATGAGTCAGAAGCATGACCGCGATAAAGATGTAATACTGCGGCCAGATTTTGAATGCGCGCCGAATGAGGAAGCGCTTGCTATCGACGCCGCGGCGCACCGCCCACTCCTTCATCAGCAGTCCGCCTATCAGAAAGCCGCTGAGTACAAAGAAAATCTCGACTCCGACCCAGCCGAGATGAGGAAGGCGACAGAACGCAAAGACGGGCCCCAGCAGCGGATAGCAGTTGTGATAGTCGAGGACGAGCAGGATCGCGACGCCGCGGATGAAGTCGAGTTCGATCTCTCTGCGAGGCGCGGCTGGGCGCGGCTGCCTGGGATGACTTGTCATGGACACAACAATCTTGTCATGGATCGGCGGAAACGATAGGCGGATTCTGTGCCGGAGCGGAACGCGGCGTCGCGTCGACAATTCCGATCAGGCTTTCAGCAGGCGCTGGTAGATGTTCGCGGTGAGGTCGTTGAAGCAGCAGAAGACGACGCGTTCGAGCGGCGGGGCAGCGTGTTCCCGGACGGTGGCGACCGCGATTTCGGCGGCGCGGTCCATGGGGAAGCCGTAGATGCCGGTGCTGATGGCGGGGAAGGCGATCGACGCGATCCGGTGCTCGGCGGCAAGTGAGAGGCAGCGGCGGTAGCAGCTTGCGAGCAGGGCGTCTTCGGCGTAAGAGCCGTCATGTCCCGCCTTTCCATGCCAGACGGGGCCTACGGCGTGGAAGATCCATTTCGCGGGCAGGCGGAAGCCGGGTGTGGCTTTGGCGTCTCCAGTGCGGCAGCCCCCGAGCTTGCGGCAGGCGGCGAGGAGTTCAGGACCGGCGGCGCGGTGAATGGCGCCGTCGACTCCGCCACCGCCCAGCAGCGAGCTGTTCGCGGCGTTGACGATGGCATCGACGGCGAGGAGGGTGATGTCGCCCTGGACGATTTCAAGGTTCATGTGGACTCCTGCTGGGTAGATGCAGGCGGATTCCCTCACGTTCCTACGTAAGATTCACATTCTATTCATCGTCCGTTTGCATTTGGCGGCTGCGATTGGTGGAACATAGCTCCATCTGCCTACTGAAAGGTCATCCCATGGCGACTCCCGCGATCGCTCCTCCAACCTCCCTGCTTGATGAGAAGCTGAAGAAATCCAGCCCCGGAATTGTCGGCACGCTGGTCTTCGCCGCAATGCTGGTGGGCGGCCTCATCTATATCGGCACGAAGCTCTCGAAGGACCTGTCGATCGTCCATGACGCCTCCATCTTTCCCTTCGTTTTGCTGGGGATTGCGCTGATGATCGCGCTCGGCTTCGAGTTCGTCAACGGCTTCCACGACACGGCCAACGCGGTTGCGACCTGCATCTATACCCATTCGCTCGAACCGCATATCGCCGTCGTGTACTCCGGCATCATGAACTTCACCGGCGTGCTCTTCAGCAGCGGCGGCGTGGCATTTTCCATCATCACGCTGCTGCCGGTGGAGCTCATCCTGAAGGTGAGCAAAGGCTCGGGCTTTTCGATGGTGTTCGCGCTGCTCATCGCGGCCATCCTGTGGAACCTGGCGACGTGGTGGCGGGGGCTGCCGGCCTCCAGCTCGCACACCATGATCGGCTCCATCCTGGGCGTGGGCATCGCCAATCAACTGATGCAGGGCAACAGCGGCACCGCCGGGGTGGACTGGGAGCAGGTAACGAAGGTCTTCAAGGCGCTGGCATTGTCGCCCGTGGTGGGCTTCTTCATGGCCGCCGCTCTTTTTCTGCTATTCAAGCTGCTGGCCCGCGATCCTCGCCTCTACAAGGCTCCGGAAGGCTCCGCGCCTCCGCCTTTGTACATTCGGCTATTGTTGATCGGAACCTGCGGCGGCGTCAGCTACTTCCACGGCTCGAATGACGGGCAGAAAGGCATGGGCCTGATCATGCTCATTCTGGTAGGCACGGTGCCCACGGCGTATGCGCTGAACCATACCGTCGGCGCAAACGAAGTGCAGACCTTCGCGCAAGTTTCCACGCAAGTGGCGGGGGCGCTGCAGAACTACGTCGAGCCCTCGGCCGTCATGCAGGATCCTCAGCCAGAGCTGGAGCATTTCATCAGCACGAAGAAGTACGAGCCCGGCGTCATGCTCGCATTGCAGCAGCAGGTGACCGATATTCGCAATGAAGCGAGCGGCTATGGCGCCCTGGCCAATGTGCCGGCGGAGATGCAGGCCAACGTGCGCAACCAGATGTATCTGGTCAGCGAGACGTTCCGGCTGCTGCCCAAGTTCGGGCCCAAGATGAACGCCGGCGATGTGAAGACGATCACGGCTTACAAGGGCTTTATCGACAAATCGACCCGCTTTATCCCCACCTGGGTGAAGGTTGCGGTGGCGCTGGCGCTCGGCCTCGGCACGATGGTGGGCTGGAAGCGCATCGTCGTCACCGTCGGCGAAAAGATCGGCAAGACCCACCTGACCTACGCGCAGGGCGCCTCGGCCGAGATCACCGCGATGATTACCATCTGGATGGCAGACCACCTGAACCTCCCGGTTAGCACCACCCATGTGTTGAGCTCAGGCATCGCCGGCACCATGGCCGCGAACCGGAGCGGCCTGCAGATGTCCACGGTTCGCGACATTGCGCTGGCCTGGGTGTTTACGCTGCCGGCGGCGGCGCTGCTCTCGGGCAGCCTGTTCTGGATCTTTAACAAGGTCGTGGCGTAGGATGCGCGGCCCTAGTTCTCCGATGGCCTGTCGCCACGGTCGATGACGTAGTACTCGACCGGCCCCTTTTGCGGGGTGAGGGCGAGGCCAAGCTGTTGCTTGAGGGCTTCAAAGAGTGAGGGCGCGTCGCGCAGAGCGGGGGGCAGGGTGTCGCGCGAGACGTCAGGCGGGAGGTCCGGGGCGAAGGAGAGGGTGAAGTCATAGAACCTGCCCGGCTTGTTCAGGCCGGTCGCGTCGATGACGGGACGCTCGTCATGCTGGAGCTTGCCGCCGAGGAACCAGCAAAGGTAGGATATGGGAACGCGCTTGCCGAGGGCGGTGCCGTCGGGAGCATAGGTGATGGGGATGTCGAAGTCCTCGGGGCTATCGTTGGGCCTCATCTTGAGGCCGGATCTGTCGACGGACAAAGCGTAGACGTTTCCCTCCTTGATGTCCTTGTGGAACTTGAGGTTGAAGCGGTCGGCGAGGAGATTGCGAAACATCTCGCGAAGATCGTCGGCGGCGTAGGGCCGGTCGGCCCGGGCTTCGATATCGTAGGGTTCGCTGCCGAGCCAGTCGGGACCGCCGGAGATCTGGCGCATGGGAATGCGATACATGAGGCTGATGATGAGCTTGATGGGAATGTTCTGCGAGGTATAACCGATTCCGCCGGGAAGGGGCTTGATAAAGCCGCCGACCCCACCCGGTTTGGATGGGTGGATGGAGGCTACATCGAAGGTGAGGCGGGTGGGCTGGACGGGCTGTTGGTCGTGTCCCGGTGCGCTGCCAACTAGAAGGATGAGACCGGCAAGCAAGGATGATTTTGACGTCATCGCGGAGGGACCTCACCGCAATCCTAATCCCCTGCGACGATGATGTGTGGGGATTACCTGAGGTTGGCGATCCAGTAGCCGAAGAGGGCGAGAACAAAGGCGGCGGTATAGAAGACGATCTTCTGGCGGGCCAGGTAGCGCACGCGGCCCAGGGTCATGGCGGGGACCAGGCCGGGGCCAAGCGCGAGCCCGCAGAGGAAGCCGCCGATATGCGCGGAGTTGTCGATGCGGACGCCGATGCCGGGGATGGGCAGCGCGGTGCCGAGACCGATGATGAGGTTGATGGCGGAGAAACGGACGACCGAAGTGCGGAGGCGCTTGAGCTCGGACCAGGGAATGGGGAGCTTGTGGTTCGAGAGCAGAACGATGAGGACGCCGGCGATACCGAAGACGGCGCCCGAGGCCCCGGCGCCCATGCCGGCGTAGAACTCGAGCGGCTGGCGAAACCAGTGCGCAAGAATGACGTCCCAGGCGACGGAGAGCAGGTTGCCGGCCACGCCGGTAAGCAGGTAAACGGCGGCCAAGCCAAAGGGGCCGAGCAGCGGCTCACCGAGCAGGCCGAGGTTCCAGAGGCACCACATATTGGTGGCGATGTGGATGACGCCGATGTGGACGAAGGTAGCGGTAACCAGGCGATACCACTGGCCGCTGAGGACGAGAAACGCGTTGTTGGCCCCGAAGTGGCGCAGCTGGGCAGAGGTGGGTTCCTTGATGGAGACGCCGTGCAGGATCATCCAGAGGAAGACAAGAATGTTGACGGAGAGCAGGAAGTAGGTGCCGGGGGCGGAGCGGGGGTCCCACTCGCTGTAGCGGCGGGCCATGCGCCGTTCGTTACGGCTTTCGCCGGGAGCGTACTGGGCTGGGGCTGCCGTGGAGTCGAGTGGAGCTTCGGTCTGGGTAGGTTGAGGCATCGGGAGACGTTCAGGCGTGGCGGCGGGTAAACCGCTGGCGGATATCCGAGGGAATGCGCTGCGTCAGGCCGATCACCAGGACCGGGAG
Organism: uncultured Acidobacteriaceae bacterium; assembly: GCA_964246125.1. GTDB lineage: Bacteria > Acidobacteriota > Terriglobia > Terriglobales > Acidobacteriaceae > Edaphobacter. The sequence goes on along the minus strand of CAXTPN010000031.1, from coordinate 8,214 downwards.
CGGGGTGGCAATGGCGACGAGAATCCAAAGCACGAGCGAGAAGAGCACGCCGGCGATGGCGACGGCCTGGAGCGAGATGGTAATGGGCTCCTGACGCAGATGCACGGTCAGGCTGCCGCCGATGTGCGTCATCAGCTCCAGCCGGTGCATGACCGCGGCGGCGAGCAGGAACGCCATGATGGAGAGGGTGCTGACGGTAATGAGCAGCACGTCGATGGAGCGGGCGATGTGCTGCCGGCGGCGGCAGTGCAGGCACTCCAGAAGATGGTTCTCATAGTCGGTGCGCATCTCCGGGGAGATGTTGGAGATGTCGTAGCGCCAGCCGGAGAGGATCGCCCCCACTACGGGATCTGTGCATGCCTTAGCCTGGACCGTGCTCGATCTGGAGGTGCCGAGAGCTTGGTTGCGCATAGGTTGAAGCCTCATTCTAACCTGTTTGACTCGGCGGAAGGCGGGAAAGGTTCAAAAGGAGGGTAGAAACGGGGTACGGGCGGGCAGACGCTCTCAAAGGCAGATAGGTTGCAACGGCGTGGCTTGCATGGCGAGCAGGATGCGGTTGCCGAGCAGGCTCATGCGGTCGCCAATGGCGCGCTCGGCGGTGATCCGGGCGAGTTCGGGCGCATTGTTCGACTCCGACAAGTGGCCGAGCACGATCCAGGCGGCACCGCCGTCGTAGTCGCGCTGCAGGAACTCGGCGGTGGCGTCGTTCGAAAGGTGGCCTACGCGGGAGAGCACGCGCTGCTTCACCGACCAGGGATAGGGGCCGTCGCGGAGCATCTCGAGGTCGTGGTTGGACTCCAGGAGAAGGACGTCGACGTTCTTGAGTGCGGATTTTACGTTGGGCGGGACATAGCCGAGGTCAGTGGCGAGCGCCATGCGGATGCCCTCGGCCTCGAAGACGAAGCCGCAGGGGTCGGCGGCGTCGTGGGGAATGGTAAAGGGGCAGATTTCGATGTCGCCGATGGAGAACTTGTGGCCGGCGCGGAAGTACTCGACCGCGGGCAGGTAGGTGGGGTCCTGCCGGGTGGAGGCGGGAGTGTTGGAGTCGCAGTCTTCTTCCACGGGCAGCTCCAGGCTGGCGTTGGGATCGTCGGAGCGGTTTGCGGCGGGGTCGAAGGCGGCGGCTTCCGCGGAGATGGCTGCGACCGATTCGAAGGCCTCAGGGGCCGCGTAGGTGGGAACCTTGTTGGCGAGGAGCGCGGCCTCGGCGCGGGCGAGCTTTTCCGCGGCCATGTGGTCGAGCCACTTAGCGTAGGTCATGGTCGTGCGCGGGGTAAGCATGCGTACCCACGCGCGGTGCGTGGCTTCGGTAAAGAAGACCGGGATGCCTAGGCGTCGAGCCAGCACGGCGACGCCGCAGACGTGGTCGATATGCTCATGGGTGACGAGAATGGCGTCGAGTTGCGCGGGATCTTCGCCGGCCTGAGCCAGGCGCCGGAAAATCTCGCGGCAGGAGAGCCCGGCATCGACCAGAACGCGGGTGCGGGAGCTGGCGATGACGGTCGAATTGCCCTTCGAGCCCGAGGCCAGGACGGTCATGCGCATGTGGTTAACATACGCGGTTTGTTCGCCTGAAGCGAGGGAGAGAAGGAGGGAGAGGTGGATAAAATGGTACAGATGTATCGTAAGCGTCAGCGCCGGCTCCGCGACTTCGGCACAGCATGGCGGCGACGACGAAGCCCTGAGCTGCATCGAAGTTATAGGCGTATGGTTGCAGTAGAGGATGTTCCATGAACTCTGAACTCTGGCATGCCGTTGGAATTGTCGCGGTGATCGCTTTCGCATTCGCTGTCGTGCTTGCGCTTGTGGCGCGCACTTGGTTTAAGAGCAGCAACTCGGCGACCGTGAAGCGCGGTGCGAACGTCCTCAGCGCACTTGGTGGCGCATCGAACGCACGCTATGCCAGTTCCGAGATGAAGCGTCGCAACGTGAAGTAATCACTTGTAGAGCGAGATCACCTCAAGCGCAAGGCTTCCCCCCGCCGCCCATAAGAAGGCCGTTAGGGGCGCAAGTTGCGCTGTCGCTATGGACGCATCCGCAGTTTGCACCATGATTGCGAATCATACCGCCGCGGGTGAAGGCGGCGGCAAAAAGCTAAACAGCTCCGTAGTGCTCGGGGTAGTCGATGCCGGGAATCTGGGCAACGCGGGCGATCTCGGCCAGCAGGATGGACTCGCCGGCGGCGCTGGTAGCCGTGAAGGCGCCATCGGGCTCGCGTGTGACGCGGAGGAGGAACACGTCGGGGGTGGGCGGCTCGTCGACCACCATGACGATCTCGGCGAAGAACTGCTCGCCGGTGGCGAGTTCGATGGCGAGGATGCGGTCTTCGCCGGCTTTGAGCAGCGCGAGGTCTTCGTCAGTCATGCTAGACGGCGGACCTGAGCGGGGCGAGGAAGTTGACCGTCGAGCGCATGACGACCACGTTGTTCTGGTTGTAGGCGAGGGTGCGGGTGCGGACGATGCCGTAATTCTTGCGCGAGGCGGAGTGGCGGACGCCCACGACTTCGATCTCGGTACGGATGGTGTCGCCCGGGCGCACGGGCTCGGTCCAGCGCATCTCCTCGACACCCGCGCCGATCATGCCGCCGAAGACTTTGATCGACTGCACGCGCAGCCGCATGACGACTGCGGCGGTCAGCCAGCCGGAGGCGGCGAGACCCTTGAAGAAGCTGCCTTCGCCTGCGGCTTCGTCCAGGTGAAAGGGCTGCGGGTCGTACTTCTGGCCGAACTCCTTGATCTCCTCGGCCGAAACCTTGGCGGAACCGGCGGAGTGGAACATCTGGCCAATGTGGAAGTCTTCAAAGTAGAGCTCTTGCGCCATGTCGTTTTCCCTTTGGGAGATTATTGCAGGTTGGTGCGAAAGGCAACACGCAAAGGCCACGAAGGAAGAACTAGTAAGTGTAGAAGCCGCGGCCGGATTTGCGGCCCAGCCAACCGGCCGAGACCATGCGGACCAGCAGCGGGCAAGGCCGGTACTTGGGATCGCCCAGGCCTTCTACCAGAACGCGCATGATGTCCACGCAGACATCTAAACCGATGAAGTCCGCCAGCGTGAGCGGGCCCATGGGATGGGCCATGCCCTCCCGAAAGATGGTATCGATGGCCTCGGGAGTCGCGACCCCCTCCATCACCGCGAAGCAGGCCTCGTTGATCAGCGGCATCAGCACGCGGTTGGAGACGAAGCCGGCAGCATCGTTGACCTCCACCGGGATCTTGCCCAGGCCGAGCGAGAGCGCGTGAATGCGATCGAAGGTGGGTTGCGCGGTCTGCAGGCCGCGAATGATCTCGACCAGCTTCATCACCGGCACCGGGTTGAAGAAGTGCATGCCAATGACCTGGCCGGGGCGCCTGGTCAAGGCCGCCAGCTTCGTGATGGAGATACTGCTGGTGTTGGAGGCGAGAATGGCTTCGGGAGGAAGGATCGCGTCGAGCTTGCGGAAGAGCTCGGACTTGATGTCGAAGCGCTCGGTGGCGGCTTCGATCGCCAGCGAGGCGGCTGCCAAAGGGTCGAGCGAGGTGGTCGTGGTGATGCGGGATTCCGAGGCGTCGGCTTCTGCCTGGGTCAGCTTGGCTTTCGAAACTTCGCGGGCAAGGTTCTTGCGGATGATGGCGAGCGCGTTGTCGAGCGCGGGCTGGGAGATATCCGAGAGCAGGACCGTATGGCCGGCGCGAGCGAAGACGTGCGCGATACCGTTGCCCATAGTACCCGCGCCGAGAACTGCGATGGTCTCTTGAGTTTGCATTCCATCCTTAGTTGGGGTCGCCTAAGTTCGATCTACTTCCTTAGCTTATCTTCCTTAGCTTATCCGCAAGAGAAGAACCGTGACGTTGTCACCGCCGCCCGCGTCGTTGGCCTGGTCGATCAGGGTCTGGCAGAGGCTCGAAAGGTCGAGTTCGGCGAGAGCTTTGCCGGCTGTAGCGCGGTTGAAGGTCTGCGCAACCTCCTTGTCCGTGAGGTCGCGGGTCAGCCCGTCGGAGGCCAGCAGATAGAGGTCGCCGGGCTGGGGCTCGAGGGGGCGGATGTCGGGCTGGACGTGCGGCTGCGACCCGATGGCGCGCGTGATGATGTTGCGCATGGGATGGAACTCGGCCTGGGCGGCGGTGATCTCGCCCATGCGGAGTTGTTCTTCGACCAGAGAGTGATCGGCTGTGAGTTGGCTGAAGGCTCCGCTGCGGAAGAGGTAGCAGCGGCTGTCGCCCACATGCGCGAGGGTCAGCGAGGCGCTGGCCTGGTCACTGCCGGGCTGAAAGAGCAGCGCGACCAGCGTCGTGCCCATGCCCTTCATGCCCGGCTCGCGATGAGCCTGCTCGTGCACTGCCTGGTTGGCTGCCTGGATGGCTGCCTCCAGCCGCGCCTCCGGCGTCGCATCGCTGGAACCTTCACCCTCGCCGGGAGTCAGCATTCTCATAAACGTCTGGCTGGCAAGCGCGCTGGCGACCTCGCCGGCCGCCGCTCCACCCATGCCGTCGCATACGACGAAGACGCCATGTTCGGGCGACGCGGCGCACACGTCTTCATTGCCCTTGCGGACTCGGCCCGGGTGCGAGAGCATGGCGAAGCTGAAAGGTTTGGAATCCATGGAATTCGGGGAAAAGGCGCTGCGGGGAACGATACACGGAACCGGGCAAGGGATAAAGAGCTTAGCCGAAGCGGCTTCCCGAATCGGGCAGGAGCGGACGTGAACCGGATCGTGAAGGGAGAGAATCTTGCGGTGCTGCGCGGCCTGGCGGCGCAATCGGTGGAACTGATCTATGTGGACCCGCCGTTCAACACAGGGCGGCGGCAGGTGCGGCCCCGCTTAAACACGATCCGCGATGAAGCGGGAGATCGCACCGGCTTTGGCGGAGCGCGCTACCGGACTGAAAGAGCTGCCGGTTCGCTCGGCGGCTATGCCGATGCCTTCGACGACTATGTAGGATTCCTGCGGCCCCGCATGGTGGAGGCCCGGCGCATCCTGACCGCAACCGGTTCCCTGTTTCTACATGTGGACCCGCGCGAGGTTCACTACTGCAAGGTGATGCTGGATGAGGTGTTCGGGCGCGACTGCTTCCAGAACGAGATCATCTGGGCCTACGACTATGGCGCTCGCGCGACGAAGCGCTGGCCTGCCAAGCACGACAATATCCTGTGGTACACGCGCGATCCCGAAAACTATACGTTCGAGCTGAACGAGACCGACCGTATCCCCTACATGGCTCCGGGCCTGGTCGGAGCGGAAAAGGCGGCGCGCGGCAAGACCCCCACCGACGTCTGGTGGCACACCATCGTCTCGCCCACCGGCAAGGAGAAGACCGGGTACGCGACGCAAAAGCCGCTAGGCATCCTGGCGCGCATCGTGCGGGTCCATTCACGGCTCGGCGATCGGGTGCTGGACTTCTTTGCCGGCAGCGGAACGACCGGCGTCGCGGCGGCGCGAAATGGGCGAGAGTTCCTTTTAGTGGACGAGAGCGAAGAAGCCGTCCAGGTGATGGAACGGAGACTCGGACTGCCCGCGGAACGAGGTTAGGTGCGTTACGGCGTCGCGAGACGTTTGACCAGGTCGTAGAGAAAGGCCTGGCCTTCGTAAAAGGACTGGATGGGCATGCGCTCGTCGCGGCCGTGGAAGCGGATATCGTCAGGCGCGAAGAAGAAGCCTTGCACGCCGTAGCAGGGGATGCCGGCGGCGCGCAGGTATTTGCCGTCGGTGGCCCCGACCACCATGATGGGCAGGACGGGCGTGCCAGGGAATTCTGCTGTCGTGGCCTGCTTTACGGCCGAAAGGATATCAGGGCGCATGGGCGAGGGCACGCCTCCGGAGGCTTTTTCCAGCCAGGAGATCTTCACTTCAGGGTCGGCGACCACCTTATTCAGCGTCTCCAGCACGTAGTCGGGCGAGTCCTCCGGGAGCACGCGGCAGTTGACCGACGCGGTCGCAAGCTGCGGCAGGGCGTTCAGCGCATGGCCGCCCGCCAGCATGGTGGCGACGCAGGTGGTGCGCAGGGTGGAGTTCCAGGCAGGCTGGGCTGCGGCGACGCGCTGCATCGCGGATTGCGAACCGGTTGCGGCAGCCGCCAGGTCGGACGCTAAGGGGCCGGTCTGGAGTTTGGCCATCTGCGTGAAGTAGGCAGCGGTGACCTCATTCGTTTTGAGCGGGAAGCCGAACTGGCCCAGCTTGTCCAGCGCGCCCGCAAGGTGGTAGATGGCGTTGTCCGGCACCGGCATGGAGCTGTGCCCGCCCTTGTTTCGAACCTCAAAGGTGAAGTTGATGACGTACTTCTCGCTGACCTGCAGGTCGTTCGAGATCTTCCTGCCGTCCGCCGACATCTCGCCCCAGCCGCCTTCGTTCAGGGCGAAATCGGCGTCGATGAGGTCGCGATGATTTTTGAGCAGCCAGTCGACTCCGTTATATGGGCCGCCACCCTCTTCATCGGCGGTCAGGGCGACGATGAGGTCGCGGTCGGGATGAAAGTTCTCACGCTTCATGCGGATCAGGTTAGCGATCCAGACCGCGGCCTGGGCCTTGTCGTCGCCGGTGCCGCGGCCGTAAAAATAGCCGTCTTTTTCGCTGAAGACGAAGGGGTCCATCGACCAGTCTTCGCGTTTAGCCTCGACGACGTCCGTATGCGCAACCAGCAGGATGGGCCTCTTCGCGCCGCTGCCGTGCAGGCGAACCACCAGGTTGAACTTCTTCGGGGTGGCTCCGCCAACGTAGATGTCGGATGGCGGAAAGCCGGCGGCACGCAGGTAGCGCGCGGCAGCCTCGGCTACGGGCGTGGTGGCGCCAGTGGAGAAGCCGGATTGAATCTCGACGAACTCTTTATAGATGTCGTGGGCAAGCTGCTTGTCAGAGGCCGGCGTGGTGAGTTGGGCGGAGAGAGAGCTTGCGGCGAACACGAGGATTGTCAGTTGGCGGCGCATGGATTCAACTTAGCACGCTCGGCGCGTATGCACCGGAACGCTTTCGGTGTCGAACCGTCCAGGCGGGGAAAACCAATTTCGGTAGAATGACGGTATGGGTGATCGTGTCATGCGGTGGTTGTTGGCGGCGATCGCGCTGGCCGGGCTGGTGGTGAGCGTGCTGGCGTTGCGGGTACACAACATGGACCCGGGGGCTGCTCCGCCGTGCGCGGTGACGGAACAGTGGGATTGCGGCGCGGTGAACCACTCCAAGTACGCGGTCTTTCCGCCGAAGCTCTTCGATGAGGCTCCGGGCAAAATCCATGTGCCGGTCGCGGTCTTCGGCATCGTGGGATATACGCTGATGTTCGCCGCGGCAGCTCTGGGCCGCTGGTGGATGCTGCTGCAACTGGTCGAGATCGGCTTCGCCGCAGCCTGCTTCCTGACCTACCTGGAGGCCTACGTGATCCAGAAATGGTGCATCTATTGCGTCTGGTCGCAAGCCATCGTAACCCTGTTGCTGCTATCGACGGCGGTCGCTCTGGCCATGCGCCGGCGCGCGCGAGGGGCGTAAGATCAAACCCATGGGAATCAGCCGGGAACAGGCGCTCGAATGCTTTCGCAGCGACGATCTGATCGGGATCGGCATGGAGGCCGACACGGTTCGGCGGCGGCTTCATCCCGAAGGCGTCGTCACCTACGTCATTGACCGCAACATCAACTACACCAACTTCTGCACGGAGTACTGCACCTTCTGCGCCTTCTACCGGCCATTGAAGGGCAAGCGCGCCGCCGAGGGATACATCCTTGAGTTTGAGCAGATCTACGATAAAATTCGTGAGACCGAGGAGATGGGCGGAACCGGCGTGCTGATGCAGGGCGGCATCCACCCCGACCTCAAGATCGACTGGTTCGAGCGGCTCTTCGCCGGCATCAAGCAGCGCTTCCCTTCCATTTGGCTGCACTGCCTGAGCGCGAGTGAAATCCTCGCCGTCGCCGAGTACAGCGAGCTCACCTTGAAAGACACCATCATGCGCCTGCGCGACGCGGGTCTCGACTCCATCCCCGGCGGAGGCGCCGAGATCCTTGACGATGAAGTCCGCCATCGCATCGCGCGTCTTAAATGCAAGACGCAGGACTGGGTCGACGTCCACCAAACCGCACACCACCTCGGCATGCGCACCACCGCCACCATGATGTTCGGCGTGGGCGAGACGATGGAGCAGCGCGTGAACCACTTCGAAGTCGTGCGCCGCCTGCAGGAAGAGACAGGCGGCTTCACCGCGTTCATCCCTTGGAGCTTCCAGCCCGGAAACACCGCGCTGGGCGGGCGTGGG
>CAXTPN010000030.1:0-17280 GCA_964246125.1 uncultured Acidobacteriaceae bacterium | reverse complement strand
CTTGCCCCTACTAGAAGTAGTCCCCCTCCAACTCCTCGCCTACCACATAGCCGTACGCCGAGGCTGCGACGTAGACCAGCCACGAAACCTAGCGAAAAGCGTCACAGTCGAATAACAGTTTCTAAGGTGAACCTAGTCCTCTACGGCTTAGCCGGTGACTCAGGGGCCGCCGTAGGGCAGCTTGAAAACATCTTACAGAACACTTGTGACAAATTGAGTCCCACCCCCAGGCGAAAAAAGTCACGATCAGGCTGCTTCAGGGGCAGTACTATAACCCCGTCGCTGGGGATAGTAGGCTTGTTTGTCTCAGCAGCTAGAATCAAAGGGGACGAATCTTGGTTCCGCTGAAATCGCGTGTACACCGAACCAAACATATAAAGGTAAGACGCTGCGGAGCTTCCAATTGGGATCGGGAGCAAACCATCCACTTTTGCAACTAAGCCACGAACCAAGCCCCGAGTGAGAGTTGCGTCCTGGCCGACCGTAACATCCAGCATGCCAAGGGAGTTTGCACAATCCGCTTTGGTCCCCAGGCACTCTTTAGTTCCCACAAACCGTAGCCCAGCGCCCCACTTGAAGAGAAAGCTAGTCCGATCTTGATTCGCAAATGCAAGATCGACCGCCGGAGTTCCATTGTTCAAGACACACACCTTTCCGCTAGGGTCTGGTGTTAGCCCCGGATTATAGCCGTTGTGGGGATTGAACCGGCTGAGCAGCGTCTTGCATTCCGCGCTACCTACGTCCGGAATCTTAAAAGTGTACGCAATGTCTTGGGACGAGAGCGGGGTAGTTGTTCCGGCAAACGCGATGAACCCTGTGCGATTCTGTGTCCTGCTGGGACCCTTGAAGTATTTTTGAAAGCCACCGACGACGTCAATCGACTGACCAACTTTCGTAAAGTCTTGTTTTGTGATCGTACCGCTCGGATCGGTGAACGTGCTGGCAATGCCGTTTGTAGAAGGTTGAGGAGCACCTAAGAGCCTAAGCTTGCCCCAAGAAGAAGACCAATGGATCAGCTTTACTTTGGCTTCCGGACTTTCGATATAGAACTGAATGAAGGGCTCGGTACTCTGAGCAAGTGAACTGTACCCCGATTGCTCAATCCCGCCAATGAAGATGTAGTGCATCCCTTCTACAATCTGTGGCCCGACGATGGCTGGTGGCGAGGGTAAGGCGTAAGTCTCCTTAGCCTTTCCTCCGCTTGGAGCGACGCCTAGACGAACAGCTTGTATTGTTATCTGGTCTCCTGCTTTTGCCTTCACATTCGGGAGTAAGTAATTCTCCTTTGTTACCGATCCTTGTTGTTGCGGCACATCGTTCACACAAACCCGCACGAGTTGCTCTTTTACTGAACCCGCTACGCTTATGGTCTCTTTATCGTTTACGATAATCTGAGGGACAGAGGGATTGGAAACCGTAAAGTTCATAGGTGCACCGGAACAACTGGGCATGACCGCTATGTCGACAGGAATACTGTAAGAGATAGTGGTGCCCTCCTTAAGCGAAAGCCCGGCCTTCAACTTGCTGCCCAGTAGGAAGTTTCCACTCTTCAGGGTGACCCGCACCTTCTTGCCGCCCTCGAACGGCGCTGTCGTACTAGGCAGTTCATTCTGTTTGTCATCGCAAATTGTAACTTTAACGTCGGATTGCGGCGGCGGGTCGACCGAGCCCGTTAGCGAGAGGTCGCCTTCCTTCACCGGATCGAGGGTGAATTTTGGCTCGGAACTAATGCCTTTAGAAGGTATTGGGCATTGACCATGAGAGGCAAGGGTGATCAGAACAAGCGCAGAGCAGGCAAAAAGGTAGGCGCGGACATTCATATGACTCTCTGAGTTGAGAAGGTTGGGGGCCGAATGATCGAATTATGCCACGCAATGCAGCCCGCGCCCAGCTTTTTCTTTTCAGGACCTCTCTTCATCACGCCGTCATCCGGGGACGAGTGAGTCCACCACTAAGCGCGCTGGCTTAGAGGGTTCAATAGGCCACGCACAAGAAGTGGTGTATGTACACCGTTAATTTCGCTCACGTCGAAGTGGCCTTCATCCCAAGCCGGGTCTGTCGCTTGCAGTGCCGCATAGTACGACTCGCGATGCTCCCGGATACGCTCCGGCACGATCTTGTTTCCCGGCAGCAGCCACCCCTGCCTCATGCAGATCAGGTAGGGGCAAGCCGCCCGCGCCGTCTGCCCATTTCCCTCCACGAACGGATGAATCCAGTTCATCCGCCAAGCGCATACGCCGGCAGCACCAGCGGATCGTCGATGACCGTCCAGTTCTCATGCACCACCGACAAGAACCGGTCCATCTCGTCCGACAGAGGTCTAAGCCGCCACCTCATCCCGCACCTTACCCCACCGATGCTCCAGAAATTCCGGCAGGTACAGCCCGTCATCCAACTGCGGCCACCACACATCCACCCCATGTGGTCCGACCTCTAAATCCATAGCCTGTTCCACCGACGCGTTGCGCAGCACCTTCAGCTCCTCCCGCGGAATCAGCAGCCGACGCCCATCGTTTAGCTTCAGCATCAAGAAATCCAGCCCCGCCCCCGCCCGGTAAGCCGCCTCCACAATCAGCGGCTCTTCCGGCTCATGCTTGGCCGCTTCCAGTGCTGCATCAATCTCCTCGTCCGTCGTCAGAAGTCTCTGGTGCCCCATGAACGTTCCTCCACAATGCTTTTAGCTCCGCCTCATGTTCGGCTGCGGCTACAAGTATCCTCGCTACGTCGGAACGCTTCGCATTGAGCGGCCTGATGCGATTAAGCCGACTCGACAACTGCACGCCATCCCTCTTGAGCTCGATGATCACCTCGACGCCGTGTACCCGCCCATGAGTATGCGGCGGAAGGTGGTCATCGGAAAAAAGCAGCGAACCAAACACCGCCGAACGTCTTCGAACCCACATATCCACTGTAAGCTTGCTCTGCGGAGCGGTCCACCGAAACTTGACAAACACCCACCCCAGATCACCCCTACGCCTCTCCTAAGCATCGCGTACCCCCACATACAAGTCCAGGTAGTGTCCTAATTTGGATTCTGGCCGTGGGTTTAGGTATACTCGTTATATCCGGCTGGGCCTGTCATGTACGTACCGCCGTTCGGAGTCCATCCGTAACAAAAACGGCTGTGGTAAATATTGGGGCTAAACATTCCTCGATATTTGACCGAAGAGTAGATGCGAACGGCGCGACCGCCCTGGTTGAGTTCCCCTTTGGTTTCAATGGGAAGCATTTCCAGTATGGCGGGGTCGAAGCTGGCGAAATATCTATCGTCTCCCTGAGCAAGCCATTGCAGGTTGATCTGTTCGTACCTGTTATCGTCGTAGTTATTCCCATATTCAGGCGGGTAGGGCAGAACGTACTGCTGTTTGTTTTGAATCCATTCTGGATATTGGGGAATCAAGAGGCGGTCGATAAAGAGAATCTGAGCGGGGGATCGCCCACAATTTCTAATCCAGAACTCCGTCCCTTTCTCTCCGCGCGTTTCGATCATAATAAAGGGCCTTTCGGAAGTGACCATGTGGGTAGCTTGCTTCTCAGTTGCAGCGGTTTGTCTCTCAATCTTCTTCAGCGTGCAAAACGCCACAATAATTCCGCCTATTCCCACGCAGGTCAGAACAAGCCCGGCGTAATAGGCCGTCCAGTCGAAAGGGTCTTTAGGGGGCATTCCTCCTATCCAGACGGGTTTGCTCTTACTGCCACGCTCTTCCTTGTTGGGATCGGCTTGGAGTGTTGGGCCGTCATCCTTTTGTGGGAGAGTAACGGGAAGAGTCGCCTCGGAGCCGTTATTGCGGTCCTGAGTGCGGTGGGGTGGATTGGGGGCGCGGTTAGCGTTTACCTGCACGTCACCGCCGAACAGGAGGAATATCAACAGATTCTTGACCATGATGGAAAAATTGTACAACAAAAACACTTGACAGCCGAGGGTTTACGTTATACAGTTATTGCAGTGAGGAAACACATGGCAAACGTACTGGCAACCGACAAGAAAATCGCAATCATCGGAGCACTGACTGAGGGTTCCTCGATTCGCTCGATAGAGCGCATGACGGGCGTTCACCGGGATACGATCATGCGGTTAGGCGTCAAGGTTGGGCAGGGTTGCACCGCCATGATGGACCGCACCATGCGGAACCTCCCTTGCACCCGTTTGGAGATGGATGAGATTTGGGGTTTCGTCGGCAAGAAAGAACGCAACGTCAAGATGGGCGATTCGATGGCGGTAGGCTCAGTTTGGACGTGGTGCGCCTTGGACGCGGAGACGAAGCTCGTTCCGGCGTTCAAAGTGGGTGATCGCAGCACGACTACTGCGAAGGCGTTTGTTGCGGACGTGGCAAGCCGCATGAAGACGCGAGTTCAAATCTCCACTGATGGCCTCCCCGCCTATGCGGAGGCGATTGCCCAGTCTTTCGGTCAAGATGTGGATTACGGACAGATTGTGAAGGTATACGGTGCCTATGCTTTCGGGGAGCGCAAGTACAGCACCTCCGGCGTCCTCTCCTCTGAGAAGTTCATCCGCACCGGCAACCCCAACACGGACCTAATTTCTACCAGCTACGTCGAACGGGTTGAACGCTACCACTCGGCTCCATATGCGCCGCCTTACCCGTCTTACCCTCGCGTTCTCTAAGAAGCGTGAGAACTTTGACGCGGCGGTTGGGCTTCACTTCGGCTTTTACAACTTCGTCAAGCGTCACAACACGATCAAAACGACCCCGGCGACCGCTGCGGGTGTCACAAGCAAGCCTTGGACCATCGGAGAGCTTGTGGAGGCTACTACGTGAGGCATATCGACGAACTAAAACACGTCATCAGGGAGTTGCACGGTGCGGAGGCTACACACCGTGAGTCCGTGCCTGTAAAGGAAGTCTTTCGGGGTGAGACCGTTTGGGACGGCGTAGTCGAAGTCTTCCACCTAAAAGGCCACCCGAAGACTGATACCGCATATGGCTGGTTACACGATACGGGCGTTGCTGGTGCCGATCCGCAGCACGTTACCGTACTCCACATTCATCCCGCCTTGACGCCACTAGATGCGGTAAGGGCGTTCATCATGCAAGGGTATCTAAATGCCCAGCCAGCCTAAGCCACGCAAGCCGGGTCGTCCCAAGCTCCCCAAAGGTGAGGCGAAGGGGAAGCTGGTTGCGCTACGCCTTGACCCTGAGACACACAAGCGGGTTTCAGCGGCGGCAAAGGCGCGGAGCACAACCGTATCTCACTGGATTCGCGCAACTTTGGAGGCGAGCCTGAATGGATAAGCAATCCAAATTAGGACACTACCCAAGTCCAGACTTAACCCACCTGTTTTGAATACTTTGGATACTTTAGGGGGGAGGGGGAGTACACCCTGTATTAAACTGGATCAATCATGCCGTTCCCCATCAAAGTCTGCGCCGTCTGCCAAGAGGAGTTCGAGCTCAAACCCGGCAAGCCCGGCTTCGCCAACCGCTGCCCAGAGTGCAGCGCTCCCGAAGCGGAAGATTCGCCCGCCGCCAAAACTCCCGTCGATCGCGAAGCCAATCAAGCCCGCCGTGAAGCCATGCGCAACCTCCTCTACCGCAAGGACAGCTAGCAAATCAGGCTCTTCCGCGGGCCGTGATAAACTCCGTCATCGCATCACCCATTCTGTACCGCGCATCGGAGGATTCTCGTGAAGAAGTACGGTCTGGTCTTCCTCCTCTCCACAACTCTCCTCACTGGCTGCATCAGCAATGACGACTACTCGAAGGTCGTCAACGAGTTCCAGGAGTCCTCGAACACGCTCACCGCCGCGTACCAATCGCTGCTCACCCACGCGAACCTGATCGAGCAGAACCAGTTCATCGACGAGCAGGTCTTCGAGGCCAAGCCCATCGACCCCGCCTCGATCAAAGCCCACGCGATCCTCACCGACGACGAGATCAAGCTCCGCGTCTCCGCCATCAAGGCCCTCACCGACTACACCTGCGCCCTCGCCACCCTCGCCGCCGGAAAGTCCGCCGCCCAGATCGAGACCGATGCCGCTAAAGCCTCGACCAGCCTTGGCAAACTATCCACTGACGCCGCCACCGCGATCGTCAAGCCCGCCGCAGGCTCGACTGCCCCGGACTACTCCACTCCCGTCTCCGCCGCCGTGACCGCCATCGGTGACGTCATCGGACTGATCGAAAAGCACCGCGGCGAGAATGAAGTGAAGGAGAGCCTGCGCAAAAACGACCCGCAGGTGACGGCGCTCTTTGCCATGCTTAGCGACGAGTCGACCAGCCTCTTCGAGCGCCAAAAAACCGCGCTAGGCCAGACCGGCGCCATCGTCTTCCGCAACTACGCGGTCGCTCGCGGGCAAACTCCGCCAAAGACAGCCGAGCTCCTCCAATTCAGCGACCGCATCAAGCAGTATCAGAGCGAGACCACCCTGATCGCCGACTCAGACCCTTCTCACGCGATCCGTTCCTTCCAGGATTCGCACGATAAGTTGGTGAAGGCCATCCTCGCGCCCAAGGACAAGAAGAAACAGTCTCTTGCGGAGTTGATCGCATCGGTCAGGTCTTTCGCGGCGGAGGTCACGCCGCTCGCGCAAAAGAGTACCGTACCGGCGGGTTCCCTCTAGCTGCCGGCCCGCGGCGGGCAAGGAGAAGTCATGACCCAGGCTGAACTCGTAACCTCCATCGGCGACTCGCTCACGCAGCTTGACACGCTGCTAATGAGCGATGAGCTTACCAGCGACAATGCCCGATGGCAGCAAGTCTTCGCGATGCGCAAGCATTTGAATGACCAGCAACTCAGCCTGGTTCAGGCGCAGTTCGCCGCGGACGACGCCGCCTTCGAGACGTACACCGGCATCATCGAGGTGGCGACCAAGCAGCTCAATCAGGAGATCGCGTCCATGGCTTCGATCGACGCGATCATCGGCAAGGTGGCGCAGATCTCCGCGAGTCTGGACGATGTGCTCAAGCTCGTCTGAAGCCTTCCGCTCCACAGCAGTCTTGCGCTAGTTCTGCCCCAGGATGCGGTTGAGGTCCGCGGTAGCGGCGTCGATTTGCTTGCGTAGGACGTCGTAGCGGTCCAGCGCATCGCGCCCCACGCGCTGGTCAGTGCGGTTGTTTTCGCTATAGAGGTAGGCGACGTGTGTCTGCAAGGCCGGCTGACTGTAGCGAATGCGTGGCGTGATGAGCTTGTCGGCGACGGCCTTCAACTGCACGGCCTGATCGGACGTGTCGGTGTGGTCCGCTTTCATCTTGGCCTGGGCAGCCGTGATGCGGGCTACCGCATGGTTGACATCCGAGAGCAAGGCTAGGGCGCGTAGCTGGAAATCGAGCTGCGCGGCCAGGTCGGCGGAGCTGACCCCATCGGCGGCGACGCGGGGGTCTTCGGCGATTTCAAGCGGCTGCTTCGCGGTCCAGGCACCCGAGGTGAGTTGCACCGTGTAGACTCCGGGCGCGGCTACGGGGCCGTTTCCCCCGATGGGTTGGGCTTGCGACATCCAGGGGCCGCTGTAGCGCAGGTCCCAAACGAAGCGGTGCATTCCGGCTTTGGCGTCGAGCGTGGTGGGGTACGCAGCGCGGAAGCGGCCTTCTTCGTCCTCGCCGCCTCCACCTTCGTCGGCAGCGCGCGCGGGTCGAGCGGGGGCGACGCTCGAGAAGGTGCGAATCACCTTGCCGGATTTGTCGATCAGGGTGAGGGTGAGTGGTTCGGTTGCGTCGGCGGGTAAGAAGTAGTCGATTTGGGCTCCGGCGAGCGGGTACTGCGCGCCGGCAGGGCCGCGTCCGGCGTCGCCGTTGGCGGGGATGCGAATGGCGGTCGCTGGCTTGAACAGTGTGTTGACTGGAGCGGCACCCGCGGCGGGAAGCTGGTGCAGCGGGCTGAGATTATCGAGAATCCAGAACCCGCGGCCCTGTGTCGAGAGCACGAGGTCGTTGCGGCTGAGTTTGATGTCCGTCACCGGCACGGCGGGCAGGTTGAGTTGGAAGCGCGTCCAGTTCGCGCCGCGATCCAGCGAGACGTACATGCCAAACTCGGTGCCGGCGTAGAGCAGCCCCGGGCGGGCAGGGTCTTCGCGGACGACGCGCGTAGGCTCATCCGCCGCGATGCCGTTGTGGCCGTCTGTCAGCTTGGTCCAGGTTTTTCCGAAGTCGTCGGTGCGATAAAGATAGGGCGCAAAATCGCCGAGCAGGTAGCGGTAGATTGCGACGTAGGCGGTGCCGGGCTGAAAGCGGCCAGGCTCGATATTCTGGACGCGTCCGCCGGGCGCGAGGCCGGGTGGCGTGACGTTGGTCCAGTTCTTGCCGTCGTCTTGCGTCACGAAGACCAGGCCGTCGTTCGAGCCGGACCAGATGACACCCTTCTTGAGCGGTGACTCGCGGATTGCGTAGACGACCGAGTACATCTCCTCACCGGTGGCGTCGCGGGTGATGGGTTCGCCCGACCCGTACTGAGTGCCGGCAGGTTTGGCCGTCAGGTCGGGGCTGATGGTCTGCCAGGTGACGCCGCCGTCGCGCGTGCGGTGGACATACTGGGACCCGTAGTAGACAGTGTTCGCGTCATACGGCGAGACCTCCATGGGCGCGACCCGTTGAAAGCGGAAGTTGAGCGCGGGAGGCTCGTTGCCGTAGAGCGATTCGCCGCCAACCCAGTAGCGCTGCTCGTTGTTGTTGGTCTTGACATTGAGACGGCTGAACTGTCCTTTGCATCCTCCCCAGACGATCGTGGGATCGCCCATCTTGGGTATGATGGGTCCGGTCTCGCAGCCGGGGCCCTCGCGGAACTCGAGGCCGTCGCCCAACGGCAGCGAAGGGACGATGACGGTCGTGTTGTCCTGCTGCGCGCCGTAGATGCGGTACGGAAACTGGTCGTCGAGCGCAACCTGATAGATCTCGGCCGTGGGCTGGTTGGCTTGCGTGCTCCAGGTCTGTCCGCCGTCCACCGACACGATGGCCCCGCCGTCGTTGCCTTCGATCATGTAGTGCGAGTCCTTCGGGTTGATCCACAGGTCGTGGTTGTCGCCGTGCGGCTCGGGCATGTTGCGGAAGGTCTTGCCCGCGTCGGTGCTCCTCATCCATGACTCGTCGCCCACCCAGATCACGTCCGGGTTCGACGGGTCGACCCCAATGGTGTCGTAGTAAAACGGCCGCGTGGTCAGCCGACCTGAGTCGTTGACCAGCTTCCAGTGCGCGCCCGCGTCGTCGGAGCGGTAGAGGCCGGAGCCCGGCTTGGCTTCGATCAGCGCGTACAGGCGGTCGGGCGCTGCGTTCGATATGGTGACGTTGGCGCGACCGAAGAGCTCTCCAGGCAGCCCGTCGGTGAGCTTCGTCCAGGTCTCGCCGGAGTCGGTCGACTTGTAGATGCCCGCGCCCTCGCTCGCCGGGCTGCCGCTGACGATCGTCCAGGGCTTGCGCAGCCCGTGCCACATGGTGGCGAAAACCACATTGGAGTGACCAGGCTGGAGCTCCAGGTCGGCGGCGCCAAGGTCCGGGCTTAGAGCAAACACCTGTTTCCAGGTTTTGCCGCCGTCGCGCGTGCGCCACACGCCGCGCTCCTTGTTGGCGAGAAAAGGATTGCCGCTGGCCGCGACGAAGGCCTCGTCCGCGTTGGTCGGGTTCACGCGAATCGTTGCAATCTGGCCCACATCGCGCAAGCCCATGAAACTCCACGTCTTGCCGGCATCGGAAGACTTGTAGATGCCGCGTCCAATCGAGACATTCGAGCGAATCTTCGACGAGCCGGTCCCCGCGTAGATGATGTTGGGGTCCGATTGCGCGACCTCGACCGCTCCCATGGACCCAACGGAAATTTGCCCATCCGTCAACGGCAGCCAGGTGTGGCCCGCATCGACCGTCTTCCACACGCCGCCGCCGACCGTTCCCATGTAGAACGTCAGCGGCTGCGACGGAACCCCGGTAACAGTGGTGACGCGCCCCCCACGCCACGGTCCGACGTTGCGGTAGCGCAGCCCCGACCACTGGTTCGCAGGCTGGGCGACTGCCGCCGCCGACAGTGCCGCCAGAACTGCAATGACGCCCAACGTGCGATGATGCATGCTCTCTCCTGGCCCGGGCAAAGGTGCGGTTTAGCTGCCGGACTTGATCGTGATCGCCGGAATATTCTGGTCGCGCACCAGCTTGTTGAACGCTGCGACGTCGGTCGTGTCGATCTGCCTCAGGCGATCAAGCTGCACCTGCAACTGCGCCGACAGATCCTTGAACACGGCGTAGCTCTGCTCGGTAGGCGCGGTCTCGCTCTGGGTCACGGTGCCCAGCACGGCCGCCAGCTTGTTATTGAGCCGTATTGGAAAGTTGAGCGCGTCTTCGCTGGCGCGCAGCTTGGTCTGGTAGATCGCATCCTCCACCACCGAGAGCGAGGCGGAGATGCGCTTTGCATCGGCCGCGACCTTCGGCTGCGAGGTCGCATAGCTGTCCAACTGCTTCTTCGCAAGTCGGATGTCAATAACCGCCTGATTGGCTTCGGAGACGCGATCGCGAATCTGCAGTGCCAGCTCGAGCTGCTTGCGGTAGTCCTCCGGCGTCGCGGCGACGCGAGGGTCGGGCTTGACGACGACTTGCTGAGTCTGGGTATGACCATCGGCGGCGATCTCAATGGTGTACGTTCCCGGGACGACAACCGGGCCGCGCACGCCGCCCGCCCAGAAGATCATGCCGGGGAACTTGGTCGCATCGCTGTAACTGAGGTTCCACACGAATCGATTCATGCCGGGTTTGGTCGTTGGCTTAGGGGTTGCGCGTCGGGGATCCTCTTCTTCTTCGAGGGCCGTCGGTTCCTTCGGTTCCGGCTTGGACGAGAACTCGTTGACCAGCTTGCCGCCGGAGTCCTTGATCCGAATGACCACATCGGAGGCAGGCTTCGCCTTAAGGGTGTAGTAGATCGCCACGCCGGAGGGCGGGTTCGCCCCACCGCCCGCAGCCGCCAGGCCTCCGCCGCCGAAGCCGCCGCCGATGTAGCGGTAGGCGTCCTTGGGCGCGAAGAGCTGCAGCGGGCCGTCAGGCGTCCTGCCCGGAGCAAGCGCCCGCACCATCGGCATGTCATCCAGCACATAGAAGGCGCGACCCTGCGTCGCGATCACCAGGTCGTCCTCGCGCTTCTGGAACGCGATATCCGTGATCGGCACATTGGGCAGGTTCAGCTGGAACGGCAACCAGTTCGCGCCGTCGTTGTAGGAGATGTAGAGATGCGCCTCCGTGCCCGCGATCAGCAGCCCCTTCTGCTTGGGGTCGGGCCGGATCGCCCGCGTAAAGTCGTCCTCCGGAATGCCGTTGGTGATCTTGGTCCAGCTCTTGCCGAAGTCGGTCGTCTTGTAGAGGAACGGCCGGAAGTCGTCCTGCAGGTACATCGTCGCGGCGACGTAAGCGGTGCCTGCGTCGAAGGGCGAGGCCGCGATGCAGTTGATGCGGATCCACTCCGGCATGCCTTTAGGCGTGACGTTCTGCCAGTTCTTCCCGCCGTCGCGCGTCAGGTGGATCAGCCCGTCGTCTGATCCTGCCCAGATCAGCCCCGGCGTCAGGGTCGATTCGTCCACGGGGAAGATGGTGTCGTAGTATTCGACCGCGGTGTTGTCCTTCGTCAGCGGTCCGCCGACCGGACCTTGCTTGCTCCTGTCGTTGCGGGTCAAGTCTGGGCTCATCACCGTCCAGCTATGGCCCTCATCGCGGCTGCCCAGCAGCACGTTCGCGCCCGCATACAGCAGCTTCGGATCGTGGGGCGAGAACAGCAGCGGATAGCTCCACTGGAAGCGGTACTTCATCACCTCCACGCCCGAGCCCATCGGATTGTCCGGCCAGACGGTCACGTTGCGCAGCCCGCCCGTGCGACTGTCGTAGCGCGTCATCAGCCCGTCGTACGATCCCGCGTAGACGAACCGCGAGTCTGCCGGATCAGGCGCGATCCAGCCGCTCTCGCCGCCGCCCACCTCGTGCCAGTCGGATTCGGTAATGGCTCCGCTGTTGCCGCGGCTTGAGGTCTCCACCGTGGTGTTGTCCTGCTGCGCGCCATAGATGTGATAGGGGAAATCGTTGTCCAGCGCCACGCGATAGAACTGCGCGGTCGGCTGGTTCATGATGGTTGAGAAGCTCTTGCCGCCGTCGAAGGTGATATTCGCGCCACCGTCGTTCGACTCGATCATGCGGTCGGGATCGTTGTTGGCAATCCACAGGTCGTGATTGTCGCCGTGCGCTGTGGGAATAGCCTTGAAGGTCCGGCCGCCGTCGATCGAGCGATAGAAGCTGGTGTTCAGCGCGTACATCGTGTCGGGGCTCTTAGGGTCCGCGAAGATGCGCGAGTAGTACCACGCCCGCTGCTTGATCTCGTTCTGATGGTTTACGCCCGTCCAGGTCGCGCCGCCATCGTCGGAATGAAAGACGCCGCCCTCCTCCGCCTCGACGATCGCCCAGACGCTGCCTGCGCGCGCCGGTGAAACGGCGATCCCGATGCGGCCCAGAATCCCCTTCGGCATGCCCTGGTTGCGGCTGATGTCCTTCCAGGTGTCGCCGCCGTCGTTCGACTTCCACAGCCCGGAGTCGGGGCCGCCCGACTCGAACGTCCACGGCTTGCGGATGTACTGGTAGATCGACGCGTAGAGTACCTGCGAGTTTAGCGGATCGATCGCGATGTCGATGGCGCCGGCCCGGTCGCTCTTGAACAACACCTTCTGCCACGTCTTGCCGCCGTCCCGCGTGCGGAAGACGCCGCGCTCGGCGTTGGGTCCGGACTGGTGTCCGATGGCCGCGACATAGGCAATGTCGGGGTTCTTGGGATCGATCTTCAGCGCGCCGATCTGCTGCGTGTCTTTAAGGCCCACGTTCACCCAGGTGTGGCCCGCGTCGGTCGATTTATACACCCCGTCACCATGCGAGGCGTTGCCGCGCAGATCGCCTTCGCCGGTCCCCGCGTAGACGATGTTCGGGTCGGAGTCCGACACGGCGATGGCCCCGATCGAACCCAGCTTTAACTGGCCGTCCGCCACCGGCAGCCAGTGCGCGCCGCCGTCGGTCGTCTTGAAGATACCGCCGCCGGTCGCGCCGAAATAAAAGGTCAGCGGCTGCGACTGCACCCCGGTCACGGCGCCGGAGCGGCCCCCACGGAACGGCCCCACCTGGCGGAATTTGAGACCGGCGAGGGGAGGCGCGGGCTTGTCATCTTGGGCGCAGGCGGGGATGGCGGCGGCCAGGACGAGCAACAAGGAGGCGCTAAACATGTGCTTTGCAAGACGGGAGGCGGTGGCGCGGGTTAGCTGATAATGAGGAGTCATGGCTTCCTTGGTTTTGTCTGGGACTGTTACTACGAAGGGGGTTGCGGCAAGCGTAACAGAGATCACGGAAAAACGCAGCGCGGCCACGGGAAACTACCCGCAGCAACAATTTCAGATTTGGTATCAGATGTCAGTACGAGCGCGGTATCATTTTAGTCTCCGGGTTCGTCTAATTCCCGGAACGCATCTCTGGAGATAGATTCTCGCTTATGCCCAAGACCTCGAAGATCCTGTTGCTTGTCGTGTCGGTTGTGCTGGTGTTGACCGTGTTTGTGGGGATGCGCGCGAACCCGGTCAGCGCGGCCTCGGAGCAGCAGGATGGCGCCTACCGGCAGGTGACGGTCTATAGCGAGGTGCTGCGGCATATCCAGTCGGACTATGTCGAGGAGCCGAACATCCCCGCGGTGACCAACGGCGCGCTACGCGGGCTGCTGGAGTCGCTCGATGCGGATTCAAGCTACCTCACCCCAGCCGACTACAAAGCCTATAAGGCCGATAAGGCCAAAGGCGAAGGCAAAGCCCAGATCGGCCTCAACGTATCCAAGCGCTTCGGCTACGCGACCGTCGTTTCAGTTGTGCCCGGAGGCCCGGCCGACAAGGCCAATCTCATCGATGGGGACATCATCGAGGGAATCAACGGCGTCGATACGCGTGACCTGTCGCTGGCCATGATCGAGGTCATGCTGGAGGGCGCGCCCGGCTCGCAGGTGACCATCTCCGTGGTGCGTCCGCGCAAGGCGGTGCCCGACAAACTCAGCCTGACCCGGGCCATTGTCACCGCGCCGCCTGTCAGCGAGACGCTTTATGAGAACTCCTCGATCCTCTACCTGAAGCCGGTCGTCCTCGATCACGACCATGTGCAGATGGTGGAAGCCAAGCTGAAGGCTGTGGAGAAGACCGGCAACAAGAAAGTTCTGCTCGACCTTCGCGACGTCGCCGCCGGCGATATGGCAGAGGCGACTCGGCTGGCCAACTTCTTCATCAAGTCCGGTACCATCGCCACGCTCGAAGGCCAGCGCGTCGAAAAAGTCACCTACTCCGCCGACCCCACAAAGGTGCTGGATGCTACCGCTCCCGTGGTTGTGCTGGTAAATCGCGGAACCGCCGGCCCCGGCGAACTGGTAGCCGCGGCCCTGCTCGACGACAAGCGCGCCGAACTCGTCGGCGAAAAAACTTTCGGCGAGGGCGCGCAGCAAAAAATGTTCGAACTCCCCGACGGCGCGGCGCTGATCCTCTCCGTCGCAAAGTATGGCTCACCTTCAGGCAAAAAGCTGCAGGACGACGGCGTCACGCCAGGCGTGCTTGTAGCCGGAAACTTCGATGAATCCGCCGCCGAACAGGAAGACGAAACCGAGGGCGCGACCGCCGGCACGACCCCGCCCGCAAAGCCGTCGGTCCAGGTCGACGACCAGCTCTCGAAGGCGTTGGAGTTACTGAAGGCTAAGGCTGCCTAGCGCCCGGTACTCGCGTCGCGCGGATGTATTCATTGGTTCGCGTGCTATCGTAGGATGGCCGTGAACACGCTATTCACCGACGATGAGCAGGCACAAGAGGTAGCCAGCGAGTCCCTGCGCGAGCGCCTGCAACGCCTTGGGCGCAGGCTCACGCTCACCGGCCCGGACTATCCCAGCCGCAGGCTCGCATCGCGCAGGACATTCTGGCTGCTCCTGGCGTTGTCTGCCGTCTTCGGCGCAATGTGCGGCCTCGTCGTCGTCTATTCCATCGAGCTCCCCCAGATGGAAGAGCTCGCCCGCTACCGCCCCAACACCACCACCGAGCTACTCGACATCAACGGCAAAGAGATCGGCTCCTTCGCGCTGGAACGTCGCGTCGTCGTCCCCTACACCGACATCCCGCAGGTCCTCAAGGACGCCATCATCTCCATCGAGGACAAGAGCTTCGAAACGAATTGGGGGATCAACCTCGCACGCGCGGCAGAAGCCGCCTATGTGGACGTTCACTCCGGCAACCGCGCCCAGGGCTCCTCGACGCTGACCATGCAGCTCGCCCGCAATCTCTTTCTCTCCGCGCAAAAGACCTTCACGCGCAAGCTGCAGGAGATATTCCTCACCGTCCAGATCGAGCGGCGTTTCACCAAGGAACAAATTCTCAACCTCTACATCAACCAGATCTACCTGGGCCACGGACGCTACGGCTTCGAGGCCGGCAGCGAGTTCTACTTCTCCAAGCACGTCAAGGACCTCACCCTCGCCGAGGCAGCCTTGCTGGCCGCCCTCCCCAAAGGCCCGGAGTACTATTCCCCCCTGCGCGATCCCGACCGCGCCCTCCGCCGCCGCAACCTCGTCCTCACAGAGATGGCGCTCGACCGCAAGATCACGGCGGCGCAAGAGGCAGCCGCCAAGGCCGAGCCGCTCGGCCTCAAGATCGAAATCCCCCCCAACAGCGTCGCGCCCTACTTCGTTGAAGAAGTTCGTCGCCAGCTCGAAAAGGAGTACGGCGTCGACGAAGTTCACGGCGCCGGCCTGCGCGTCTACACCACCCTCGATGTCGACCTGCAAAACGTCGCCAACAAAGCCGTGCTCGACGGCACCGCCAAATATGAGCGCCGCCACGGCTGGAAGGGCAATCTGCAGAATGTAGTTCTGGCCGGCCTCGACCCCGAGACCTACAGGCATCCTGACTGGTCGCAGAAGGCCGCTGCGGGCGATTACATCCACGGCATGGTCGCCCGCGTCTCGCCTAAGAGCGTCACCGTCAAGATCGGCTCCCAGACCGTAACCCTCGCCCCCGAGGATTGGGTCTGGACCCAGCAGCGATCGGCGGACTCGTTCCTCAAGACCGGCGACCTCCTCTATGTGCGCGTCGAGCAGATGGCCCCCGATGGCCAGGGCAGGGCTTCGCTGCAGCAGGATACCGGTGCCCAGGCCTCCATGATGGCGCTTGACAACTCCAACGGCGAGGTGCTCGCCATGGTAGGCGGACGCGACTTTGCCCTCAGCCAGTTCAACCGCGCCACGCAGGCCCAGCGCCAAGTCGGCTCCTCCTTCAAGCCCTATGTCTACACCGCCGCGGTTGAAGCCGGCATGAAGCCCTCCGACATCGTCGTCGATGGCCCCGTATCCTTTTACACCCCCAACGGCCCCTACACCCCGCACAACTATGAGCCTGACTGGAAGGGCGCGATGTCGCTGCTCCAGGCCTTCGCCCAGTCGCGCAATATTCCCGCGCTCAAACTCGCCGACAAGGTCGGCATCCGCACCGTAATCGCCGTCGCCAAACGCTTCGGCATCACCAGCAACCTGCCGCCCTTCCTGCCCATCGCCATCGGTGCCGCTGACATCACCCTGGCCGAGCAGGTCGGCGCGTACAGCGTCTTCCCTAACGCTGGCATCCGCCTTGAGCCGCATTACATCCGCAAGGTCCCCCAGGCCGACGGAGTGCCGCTCGACGCCCCCAACCCCACCGTCAGCGAGGTCATCTCGGTCGAGACCGCCCGCACCATGATGACCTTCCTGAAAGCCGTCACCACCTACGGAACCGGCGCGGCTGCGGCGGCGCTCAATCATCCGCTCGGCGGCAAGACCGGCACCACAAACGATTTCACCGACGCGTGGTTCATCGGGTTTTCACCCTCGATCACCTGCGGCACCTGGATTGGCTTCGACGACCGCCAGACCTTGGGCAAGGGCGAGCAAGGCGCCAAAGCCGCGCTGCCCATGTGGATAGACTTCATGAAAGCCGCGATCGTCGGCAAGGATGATGAGGCCTTTCCCTCCGCAGGCGCGCCCAAGAAGGTGCTGAACGTCGTCGCAACGCCGGCCGATGCGGAGCCCAAGCCCAGGAAAGAGGAGCCAGCCGACCCGGACGCCCCGGGGGCCGATCCCGCACACCCGGATGCAGTCGCGCCGGCGCCCGTGGTGAGGCCTATCGTGCCTCTACCCCCGCCCCAGAGTGTTCCGCCCGCTTCGCCGCCGTAAAGCTCGCGCAAACCCCCACAATCTGCCGCGCCCCAGCCGCATCGTAGAGCCCCAGCAGCAGCGCCCCCACCCTCGTGCCATCCCCAATATTTTGCCCGCGAAAAACCCCCC